>CAZWDG010000313.1:0-2909 GCA_964633075.1 uncultured Candidatus Brevefilum sp. | reverse complement strand
GCACAATCATTAACAAAAAGACCCTTGAATTTCTCAAGGGTCTTTTGTTTTATAATGAATAAAATGAAACAGCCTAGCTAAGGAGAACGCCTATGGAAAATCCCGAACTCTATCGAGCATTAGCATTGCGTTTGGATACTTTTCCACAAAGTTTCCCACCGACCCCCAGCGGCGTGGAATTCGAGCTTTTGGCCTATTTATTTTCGCCTGAAGAGGCAAGGCTAGCTGCGCAGCTGCCCTTTGTCTATGAATCGCTTAAAACGATTGCCGAAGCCAACCATTTGCCACTCTCCAAAGTGCGCTATTTGGCTTTGAGCATGGCTAAAAAAGGGCTGATTTATCTCAGGAAAGCGGATGATGAGATTCAAATCAGGCTACTGCCATTTGTGATAGGTTTCTACGAAAATCAAACCAGCAGGATGGACGAGGTTCTAGCCCATTTATGTGAAGCGTATTTTCGTGAAGCTAACTTTAATCTATTATCTCTCGAACCCCAATTCCACCGTGTCATCCCTATCAATGAATCTGTTAAATCTCACATCGAAATTCTCCCCGAGGATAATGTGATCCAAATCATTTCGAATAAAAAAGCCTGGGCTGTCACCGATTGTATTTGCCGGAAGCAAAAATCTCTGATCGGCGAGGGATGTGAACATCCAATCCGGATGTGTTTGGTGATGAGTGATACCCCCGGCGTTTTTGAGGGACTAACCGGGATGGATGCCTTAACTCTTGAAGAGGCGATTGCAATCCTCAATGAAGCAGCTGCTGCCGGATTAGTACACACGATCGCCAATCATAAAGATGATATTGGCTATGTGTGTAATTGTTGTACTTGCAGCTGTGGTATGCTGCGTGCGATTGCGGAGGCCGGCATCGCCAATGTCGTTGCGCGTTCGGCATATGTTGCCCAAGTGGATGACAGTCTGTGTGTGGCTTGTGGAATCTGCGTGGAGAAATGTCAATTTGGAGCAATTAGTGTCGTTGACTTCGCCGAGATCAATCCGGATCGTTGCGTTGGATGTGGACTTTGCACGCGTGCCTGCCCTGAGACAGCCATTTCCATCTCGATCCGACCTGCTGAAGAAATCCTGCCTGTTCCCTATTCTTTCGACGACTGGTTAGCACAAAGAGCTGCATCCAGGTGCCAATCTTAATGTTTACCTGGAGGCTTTCAATCCTCGAAAATATTTTCCTGATTACCAAGCAGTTGTCTTAATTGCATCCGAACTTAATCCTCAGCAAGAGGGAATTAAAGGTTGATTCGATCCTTTGGTCATTATTCTGAGGCCATCCGTTGGATGGCGTGTGAATGCCTGGAAAAACAGAATTGTTTATTAAAGAAGCGAGTGAGATTCAGAATAGGGTAGAATATGTCTATTCTATTCATTGAGGAGTGAACATGGACAAAGCTCAATTTGCTGTGGTTGGCCTGGGTGTAATGGGACAAAACCTGGCATTGAATATTGCCGATAAAGGATTCCCTGTAGCGGTGTTTAACCGCACTAATTCAAAGACTGATGAATTTATCAAAGGCCCTGCGAAGGGGAAACAAATTATCGCTACCTATTCCTATGCAGAGCTGGCGGACCGCTTGGATAAGCCACGGAAGATCTTGCTGATGGTCAAAGCTGGACCTGCTGTGGATGCAGTGATCGGTGCCATTAAACCCTACCTCCAACCAGGGGATATCTTGATCGATGGGGGCAATTCGTTCTTCATGGATACAGAAAGGCGCAATCAGGCATTGACCGATGAGGGATTTTTATTCGTCGGTGCGGGTGTGTCTGGCGGGGAAGAAGGGGCATTACATGGCCCCAGCATTATGCCCGGTGGCAACCCGGAAGCCTGGGAGGCTATTTCGGAAATCTTCACAGCTGCGGCAGCAAAAGCTGCTGATGGTGCGCCCTGTGTGGATTATGTGGGGCCACGGGGCGCTGGTCATTATGTCAAGATGGTGCATAATGGGATTGAATACGCGATGATGCAATTAATTTCAGAGATTTATGATTTGCTCCATCGTGGCGTCAGTATGGGAGTTGAGGATTTGGGGGAACTGTTTACGGTATGGAACCAGGGAGACCTTTCATCTTATCTGGTGGAGATCACCGCAGATATTTTAAAGACAAAGGATCCAGTTACTGGAAAGCCTATTTTGGAAGTGATCGTAGATGAAGCAGAACAGAAGGGCACTGGTAAATGGACCAGCCAGAATGCGTTCGACATTGGCGCGGCGACACACACGATCAACGCTGCTGTCGCAAGTCGAATAATTTCAGGCATGAAACCTCAGCGGTTTGAAGCCAGTCAGTTAATCAAAGGACCGGAACCAAATTTTAGAGGGGACCGCCGGCAGCTGATCGAGGCTACGAAAGAGGCTTTGTACGCTGCTATAATCATTGCCTATGCCCAGGGTTTTGGGTTAATGGGATTGGCTTCTGAGGAATATGATTACCAATTGGATATGAAGCGGATTGCGAAAATCTGGCGAGCAGGATGCATCATTCGGGCGGATTTGCTTGATAAGGTGATGCATGCCTACGATCGCGATCCTCAACTAAGCAATTTACTCCTGGACGAAGTCTTATGTGAGATCGTCACCCGCAGGCAAGGCGCCATGCGGCATGTTTTAACCACCGCCGTCGGGATGGGAATCCCGATATACGGTTTAAGTGCCTGTTTAGGCTATTTTGACGCTTTCAGGACCGCGCGGTTACCTGCTAACCTGATCCAGGCCCAACGAGACTATTTTGGGGCTCATACTTACCGTCGTGTGGATCAAGACGGGTCTTTTCACACAGAATGGCAAGTATAAACCAGAGCCTTTCAGGCAATTACTCGCTATCAGATAATCAGTAAACGACTTAAATAAAATGGTCACAGTCATTACATTTAAAAAATGGCTGTGC
>CAZWDG010000312.1:0-2910 GCA_964633075.1 uncultured Candidatus Brevefilum sp. | reverse complement strand
GGGATGGATTAATCAATATTCATCTGGCACCATTAATCCTCCTTTCCTTAAGCCGGGTGATTTTGTCACTTGACCTATTCCTAATCACCAAGGACCCTCTGCTGCTTTCAGCGATGATTGAGCTGAGAGCTTGCTCTAGTGCGATCCGGATAGGGGTATAAGTCAACCCCAACTCTTGAATTGCTTTACTACCATCGGTAATATAGCCTTGTTTCATCAATTTGATTTGATCCACAGACAGGTCAAGGAGCGGTGGTTTTTTGATAATGTCCGCAATCCAAGTTAGGAGCCTGGCACTGACCATAGCTACTGAATCCGGCATGATCAACCGGGGCAACTTTGTTCCAACAATCTCCCCAATTAACTGGTTGATTTCACCAAAGGTCAGAATGCAACCAGATACAAAATACTTTTGACCAATGTTGTTTTCTTTTTCAAGAGCTTTTACAATAGCCTCGCATACATCCTCAACATAGACCCATGGGAACGGTGAATTGACGACAACCTGACCTGGCATCCGCCCCAGGGCGATGTTCCTGAGGTATCGACCAGCTGCTTTTGGATCATTCGCACCAATGACAGATCCTGGATAAATCATGACCAGTGGTAATCCTTTTTCATGTGCTATCTGCCAGGCTATTTGGTCGCCCTCTCGCTTTGTTTGGGCATAATGACTGGGGCAATATTCTCCTAAGACACTTTCTTCAGTGATTGGCCAGGTGGCATTTCCATAAACTGCCTGGGTGCTAATATGAACGATTTTTGAGATTCCCACTTCCAGCGCACTTTCCATGATGTTTTGGGTACCTTGAATATTCACTTCCTGATAGACGTGTTTATTCGGCACCCAAAAAACGAAATTGCTTGCCAGATTAACCACCCAATCGCAGCCTTGCATGCCTTCAGTCAACGATGCTTTATCCAGCAGATCCCCAATTACTATCTTTGCGTCAGTGTCTTGTAAGGCGTGTATATCACTGGACTTTCGTGCCAGGCAAACCAGTTGGTGTTCGGTTTTCGATAAACGCCGTACTAAATATCCCCCAATAAACCCTGTCCCTCCAGTAATAAATATTTTCATCTCATATCACCTTTTATAGTTTTTGCATCACCAAATGAATCGAGGTCGCTATAAAAGAAGAATAACGGTCAGGCGCCAAAAAAGTGCCAAACCCCCATGAAAAAATCGCACTTGCTCTCCAGATTAGAAAGGAGAGCTTTCCACTAGAATATCTTTAAAGCGCCAATTGTACAGACTGGAAAGTTTAATTTGCTTAAGAAATGGTTTAACCAATAAGTCAATTTGACCATAGATCAAAGGATGGAGGGCGACTTCATCGATCAGGATACGTTCTGCCTGATTGTAAAGTTTTAGCCGCTCAGCCTGATCCGTCAGCCGTCTGGCTTGATCTACAAGCGCATCATAGTCCTCATTTTCCCACTTGGTAAAAATCCTAGCATGGCTCATCCCGACTTTCATGAAGTCGTCCGGATCGGTGTGATATTGGGCAAGCCAGGTCATGGCAGATATTTGTGGCGGATCTTCTAAAATGCGGCGAACATATTCTTCCCACCCAACAACCTCAAAGGTGCTCTGGACACCCAGGATTTCATGCCATTGTTGTCGTAGATATTCGAAGATCGGATTGCGATACGGATTGTCTAAATAGAGTGCGTGCACCTTGGGGAATCCTTTGCCTTCCAGATATCCCGCTTGAGCTAATAAACTTTTGGCGTGATCAGGATCATAGGGAAAGTTGATATCACTGGAATGACCGGGAATGCCTGGCGGTATGAAACCACCCATCGCTGCCCGTACATGGTTATTCAATTGAACTTCAACCATGAATGTCTTATCAATCGCTTTTACGAATGCAAGGCGAACAAGTAGATTATTGAAGGGAGGCATGCTCGTGTTAAATCCCAGGCTATAGGACAGAAAATCTGGGCCAGTGAGGTATTCGCCTGCAAAGCGAGAGCGGATAATGTCGATCTCTTTTGTTGGGAAGGTTGTCAGATCCAAGGCATCCAGATCGTCCTCCTGATACCGCTGCAGCAAAGCAGCCCATTTCTGCAGAGGGATCATCTGTAATTGAACTTCTTTTACGTTTCCCGACCGTGTTCCATAGTAAGCGGGATTTTGAACGAGGGTGATGGCTTCTTTCCGACAACAATATTTAACCAGGAAAGCACCATTTGTGACAATATGCTCCGCGCTAGCCCAATCCTCTCCATATTTTATGAATAAATGCCTTGGAACTGGACAAACATATCCCAGCATTGAAAGGAAATATCCTGTGGGTTCTTCAAGCTCTACTACCAAGGTCTTATCATCCAGGGTGTATATCCCCATTCTATCTGGGTCGGTTATCTCCCCCTGATGGTAAGCCCGTCCCCCTTTAATGTCATACATCAAGGAGGCATGAATCCAGCCAGTAGCCGGATCTAACAAACGTTTCCAGCCAAATTCGAAATCCTCAGCGGTGAGAGGTGTGCCATCACTCCAGAGCACGTCGTTTCTCAGGTGAAAGACATATTTTTTGCCATCTTCCATCACCTCCCAGGTCTTTGCGATATCTGGAATAATCTCTCCATCCGGACCAAATTCGACCAAGCGGCTGAAGAGCTGTCTGACAATACCCCAGGCATAGACATTAAAAGCCTTGTTTGGGTCCAAGGATAAAGGATCTTGCCATGGCAGACGGAGAGTCTTTTCGGCCGGGGTGAATTTTTGTGGGCTTTGTTTTCTGATTGCCCGTTGCCACATCTTGAAGCTGTCCTCTAGGACGGCTTGAACGTTTTTATAATCGAAAGCATTATGGTAGGTAGAAGCGACCTTCATTAAAACTCGGGCTGAGCGTTCGTAATCTCGCTCATCCTCCAGTAGTTTTAAGGCACGCTGATAATGAT
>CAZWDG010000311.1:0-2945 GCA_964633075.1 uncultured Candidatus Brevefilum sp. | reverse complement strand
TTCTTCGTCAAATCTAAAACCGTCGTTTTC
Organism: uncultured Candidatus Brevefilum sp.; assembly: GCA_964633075.1. Classification (GTDB taxonomy): domain Bacteria; phylum Chloroflexota; class Anaerolineae; order Anaerolineales; family Anaerolineaceae; genus Brevifilum. The sequence continues at coordinate 2,915 of CAZWDG010000311.1, read as the reverse complement.
TTCAAATGTTTCATCAAATGTCTCAATTTGCTCTTTCATTACATTTAAAAACATCTGTTCTGTTTCTTCGTCAGTCATTTCAACACCGCTGAAAGCCTGGCCAAAAATCTTAGCAAACACCTGACCTACAGTAGCCTTCAAAACACGACCACTATCTACGTACTTGCAGTCTACAGTTACCACAGCTTTGTCTCCATTCACTTCATGTCCAGTTATTGTATAGGACATCTTTCTTGCGTTAGTTTTAAGATAATCTAAAGCATATGCATAATCCGAGGGAAATCGACCACGAATTCTGGAGCAAACCGTCCACCGATTCCGGAGGATGTCGACCACTGATTCCGGAGCAAACAGTCCACTTTTTGATAGGTACCGGAATCGAATAACAAGACTGGTCAGAAGCCCAAAAATGTGTCAAGCTTGACCTCATCACAAAACAATGAGGAGGCAAAGATGGCACAAAGGAGACTGACCGTGAGAAAAATCAAAGAAATCCTGCGGTTGAAATGGGGAATAGGATTGAGCGATCGACAGGTTGGGGCAAGCCTGAGGATCTCCCATAGCACAGTGGGAGAATATATCAAACGTGCAGAACAGGCTGGTCTGGACTGGGCGCATGTGGAAGGCATGACAGAAGCGGCAATAGCAGAGCAGCTATTCCCACCTAAAAAAGCAAATAGGACACGTGCTGAACCAGATTGGGCGGAGGTTGACATTGAACTGCAGCGGAAGGGGGTGACGCGCATGCTGTTATGGCAGGAATATCTTGAAGAATATCCCGATGGGTACAGCTACAGCCAGTTTTGCGACAGATACCGGCGTTGGCAGAAAGCAACGGAAAAGACCACCATGAGAAAACCCAAGAAAGCAGGGGAAGAAGTAGAGGTGGATTATGCTGGTCTCACTGTACCGGTGACTAATCCTGAAACCGGTGAAACCCACGAAATGCAGATATTTGTAGGGGTGTTAGGGGCCAGCGGATATATCTATTGCGAAGCGCATCGCAGTCAGAACCTGCCCAATTGGGTCAGGGCGCACGTTCGTATGTTTGAATTCTATGGTGGCGTTCCTAAGATTGTCAGGCCCGACAATCTCAAAGCCGGTGTCACAAAGCCTTGCTTCTACGAACCAGATATCAATCCCACCTATCATGAATTAGCCCAACACTATCATCTGGCTGTGATCCCTACTCGGGTAGCTAAACCAAGAGACAAGGGGTTAGGGGAGAACGCTGTACAGCAGGTGGAACGCTGGGTATTAGCTCCGCTGCGCAAGGAACGTTTTTTCAGCCTATATGAACTGAACCAGGCTTTGCAGAAGCGATTGAAGTGGCTCAACGATCGGTGTTTATTCCAACAATCTCATTCCCGAAAGGCATTGTTTGAAGCCAACGAAAAGGACGCCCTACAACCCTTGCCACCTTATCCTTTTGAGTTTCTGGAGGTGAAAAGGGCAAAAGTCAATATCGACTATCATGTCACTTTCAAGAACCATCAATACAGTGTGCCCCATACCTATGTCCATCAAACAGTGGAAATCCGAGCCAGTGAAAGGTTGGTAGAAATCTTTCCTATGGGCAGAAAAGCGCCCACGGATCGGATTGCCTGTCATGTGCGCTGTGACCACCAGCCTGGATACAGCACTCAGGCATCCCACATGCCAGACAACCACCGCTGGAAGCTTGAATGGTCGCCAGATCGGTTTACAAGCTGGGCCAGGAAAACAGGTCCTCAGACTGAGGCCTTTATCCAGAAACTGCTGGCTACCCGCCAACATCCTGAACAAAGCTACAGAGCTTGTTTGGGGGTTCTCAACCTGGCAAAAAAACATCATTCCAAAACCATGGAAACCGCCTGTCAGCTGGCGCTGGCGCATGATCTTATCAGTTATAGGGCGGTCAAGAATCTATTGACAACAAAACAGGATATGCTCGAAAGTGGAGAAAAAGTCGCTCCCCAATCCCACGAGCATATCCGTGGACAAGGTTATTATATCTAAAAATGGAGGATTATTAATGACAACCCAAACATCTCGTCAACACATAATGGACCAGCTAGTGCGGCTGCGACTGCCTGCTTTCCGCCAGGCACTGGAAGCCCAGTTGACTGCCCCGCAGTACGATGAATTATCCTTTGAGGAACGCCTTGCGTTGTTGGTGGAAGCAGAGGTGCTCCAGCGTCAGGAAAATCGCATTCAACGGCGGGTGCGGCTGGCCCATTTTCAGCAGACCGCCTGGGTGCAGGAGATTGACTACTTACCCGGTCGCGGGCTGCAGCGCCAGCAAATCCTGCAGTTGGCACAAACCACCTGGATCCGCAAAGGCCTGAATCTGATCATCCTCGGACCCACTGGCGCAGGAAAGACCTACATTGCCTGTGCCTTGGGTCGGGCAGCCTGTGAACAGGACTGGGTCACTCGCTACTTCCGTCTCCCCAGGTTCTTCCAGGAGATGAAAATCGCCCAGTTGGAAGGCACGTATCATCAATTGGTCCGGTCCCTGCGCAAGACCGATTTACTCATTCTCGATGACTGGTTGCGTGATTCACTTTCCCTCATTGAAGCCCAGTACCTGCTGGATATTTTGGACGACCGCTACAATCGGATGGCTACTATGTTGGTTTCCCAATTCCCCATCTCAGCCTGGCATGCCCGTTTTCCGGATCCCACCCTGGCTGATGCCATCCTTGATCGGTTGGTGCATAACGCTTATCGTGTTGAATTGCTAGGTGAATCCCAGCGAAAATTACGTGCACAACACACCATGTCGTCCACTTGATGTACAATATGTTGACCAGTTTTGTTGTTCCGTTATGGTGGTCGATTATTTCCGGAATCACTGGTCGGTTTCACCGGAATGTGCATTTTTCTTGGAATTTATCTTAATATAGTCATATCAGCACTTACACGAATATTGT
>CAZWDG010000310.1:0-2946 GCA_964633075.1 uncultured Candidatus Brevefilum sp. | reverse complement strand
AGTAAAACCAGGCTGTGCCAAAAATCAGGTATCCGTTAACACCACCGATAAAAATCCCTAATAAAACATCCTCAAACTTATCCCGGACGAATTTACTGCTGTCGATCATCCGCTGAAGGTTCGGACCCTGGTAGCCAAAGAAAGTCATGACCGCAAGAACGCCCATCCGAACCCAAAATGAGGATTGAGGTGTGAGGGCATTCCGAATAAAGGGGATAAAGTTTTCCATAATCGTCACCAGGAAGAGGGCAACGATCACGCCGGCAGTGACAAGAATCTCCTTTGTCCAACCGCGCATTCCACCGACTAAGGCAAATAGAATCACATACATCCAAAATAGTACGGAAAGGCTTATCACGTTATTGTCCCTCCATCTGGCACGCCGGCCATTTCGTTGATGAGTGCAGCGATCTTCTCAGCTGCATCAGGAATCGCCAGGGCTGCCATTGCCTGACCCATTTTGGTTAAGGTCTTCTGGTCAGTTATCAGGTCATGGATCTGGGAATATAAATCTTTTTCTAAGTCCCCGTCATTTAGAATCACGGCTGCACCATGATTGACGAGATATTGGGCGTTCACCTGCTGATAGCGCCAGGCGTAGGGGTATGGGACAAGGATGGCTGGCAGTCCGAAAATGGGATACTCGCCGAGGGTGGATGCGCCTGCCCTGGAGACAATCAGGTTCGCAGCAGCCAGGGCGGCACCCATCTCGTGCAGGTAAGGATAGGCCCGGTAGCGCGCAGCTTGTTTTGGGAGCAGTTCTTTTGATCCTGCTTCAATAAGTTCCCAATCCAAATGTCCGGTCAGGTGAATCACCTGGATTTCATCCAGAAGTTTGGGGAGGATCTTCATCAAGGCTGTGTTGATGGACCGGGCGCCTTTGCTGCCCCCCGCCACTGTTAATGTCGGCAGGTCAGGATCCAAACCAAAATAGCCCATCGCTTCATCCCGCTTCCATTGTCGTAAGCCTGGGCGGACGGGGTAACCTGTGACGGCTAACTTTGTCTTATTTGGAAAATAAGCACGAGAGGTCTCAGTGGTCAACGCAATACGATCGGCAATCCTGGCAAGCACCTTCAGCGCTAAACCGGGTTCGATATCTGGCACATAAAGCAGTGAGGGTTTACGCAGCCCAGCCACTGCCATGGGGATGGCGACAAAACCCCCGGTGAAAAGCAAGGCATCAGGGTTGAAGAAACGTAAAATCTTACGCGAAGCGAGAACGCCCTTGATAAGCTTCAAGATATTTCCCGGAAGCCGATGCAGCCCAACGCCATGAACGCCAGCTGCAGGGATGCAGGTAAAGGGTATTTCACTTCTGGTTACCAATGCTTCCTCCATACCACCTTCGCCGCCGACCCATAATAGCGACTGCTTTTCAAGTTCCAGGGCTTCAAGAACGGTAATAGCGGGATACACGCCCCCGCCCGTTCCGCCCGCGCAGATCAACAACCGCACCTTGCGGACTCCTTTCTGAAGACTGTTGACGAATGGACATCCTGGAGATATTCAAAATGATACCAATAGCGGTCAAGGTCACTACCAGACTTGATCCTCCCGCACTGATCAATGGCAAAGCATTACCAGTGAAGGGTAACAGGCCGACAATCACCGCCATGTTCATCAAGGCTTCGATACCGATCCAGGTTGTCAACCCAAACCCAAGTAAGGATCCCAATTGGTCAGGGGCATTTTTTGAAATTACCAAACCACGCCAGATCATGAGCATATATAAGACCACGACTAACAAACCGCCAACAATGCCAGTTTCCTCGACAATGACGGCATAAATACTATCCGTTGGCGCAAGCGGCAGGCCGGTGAATTTGGTATCTGCCTGACCAATACCAGCGCCAAACCAGCCCCCTTTGACGATTGCTTCCAAGCTTCGCTGGATGTGATAGCTGCTTTCCAACGGGTTATTCAAACTGGTCAAATAGGCGTTGATGCGAGCCCTACCGGTTGGATAAAGGTACATTAAGGGGAGCCCGACCAAGACAATAAATACCACAACGAGCAAAATGATCTTCCAATCCCCACCTGCCAGGAAGAACAGCACAACACCTAATAGCAAGACGGTTAAGGCTGCGCTCAGGTCAGGTTGCATCATGATGAAGCTGAATGTCACACCCAGGATGACGATCAGGGGGAGATAGGCGATTTGGACATCATTGATCGAATCCATCCGGCGAGATAACCAGAAGGACAAATAAATGACAATGACAGCCTTTGCCATTTCAGAAGGTTGGATGGACCCACCCACAAGCATCCGGGTGACCTCAGTACCGCGTCCTTCATTTACAATGAGAACAGCGAATAAAAGCAAGAGAGTACCGACCCACATTGGAACGAGAAACTTGTAGTAGTAATGGTAATTGATCACACTGGTGACGGTTGCAGCCACAATGCCCAGCAAAACCCACAGGATTTGACGACCAAATATGTAAGTTGGTCCTTCACCCATGGCAATTGAGAAATCCCAGCTGGCAGAATAGACCATCAGCAGTCCAAAGACCAATAAGACGACCACCACCAGTAAAAGCGGTACATCAAAAGGCAGTCGGAGTGTCCGATTCTGGCTGGTTTGGGTTTTTCGACTGGTTACGTAAGTTCCTTCACCCATTGTACAAAACACCTTCCACGCTCTTCAAAATCAGTGAACGCATCAAAACTTGTGCCGCCGGGAGAAAGGAGGACCACATCACCGGGTTCCACCCGTTCGGCGGCTTTGTCTACAGCTTCATGCAAATTAGCACAGCGATCAATCGTATAGGGGCGTTCCCCTGGCTTTGGTTCACCCACTGTTTTTTGGATTAGCCCCGCAACCTCTCCAAAGAGAATCAGGTGGTCGACTTTTCGGCGGATCAGCCATCCAAATTTGTCCCAGGGGAGGTTTTTGTCTCGACCACCTGCCAGCAAAACAATCGGTTCAGTAAAGGATTCGAG
>CAZWDG010000309.1:0-2949 GCA_964633075.1 uncultured Candidatus Brevefilum sp. | reverse complement strand
ATATTTTTCAATGCTGGCGATCATCTTCCGTGCGCAATCCTCCTTAAAGGCCTCATAATCCCCTTCTTCCCGCTCCCATCCGCCGCCATATTCCCAGGTGGTCATGGCACTCAGGTTAATCCCCGTTTTTCCCCTGGGCGCCAGGGAGTCATCCTGCAAGCAAGGGATGGAGATCTCTTGCGGCACATGCAGGAAATAATCAGGGTGATGGATGCGGTCATCCTTGCTGACGCCTTCCAGGTCCGGGAAATAAAACAGGTGATGGTCGCTCCCCAAACCGAGCTCTTCAGGCGGCAGGTCAACGCCGAGGAAGAGGTTGAAGACGGAATGGGAGACCTGTGCCCGTTGAAGTGCCTGTGTGAATTTTTCGGGTAATTCATTCTCGGGTACCATCGCCAACAGAGCCCCCCGCAAATCACAGGCCGCAATCACATATTCAGCTGAAAGCTTTTCTCCAGTCGCCAGTTCCACGCCACAGGCTTGCCCATTCTCAATCAGCACCTTTTGCACTCGAGCATCAAGCCTGATTTCCCCCTGGGATTCCTGGAGTGCCTCAGATAAAACAGCCGGGATGGTCCTGATCCCCCCCTGGGGATAATAATAATCCAGAAACATCCGAAAATAGCCCAATCCAAAAAAGGTGCTGGTCCCTTCAGGAAATAAGGCACTCAGCAGATTGATTAGGTTGGGATGATGGATGTAGCGTGATAAAAAGGATCGCAATTCCGCTTTAAATAAAGGCAAAATCTGGGGCAACTGTTTGATGATCCCTCGATTTGCTTTCATCCAGTCCTTGCGTACTTGCTGCTCATTTCCACCCGGTAGGTCAAAGAAGGGGATAGGAATACTGAGAATAGCATCTAAAAAATCAAAAACGGATTTAGTATGCTTTACAACTGCCTGCAAACCCGTAATTTCTTCTGGAAAATAATTTCCAAAATGAAGGAGATAATTTTCTACATCTTGAAAATTGCGCATTGAATGCACCTGATTTTGCAGAATCAGGCTGATCGGGCTGGGCTTGAAGGAGATGCGCTCAAGCACTCCCAGTTGCGCCAGCATCGGCATCATCACCCCACTGTTTTCCACGGCTTTGATACCCCCATCAAATTGAAAACCGTCCATTTGAAAAGAATTAAATAAGCCCCCCACCCTTTGACCCTGTTCACACACCAACACCCTGGCACCCGCCTGGGCGAGATAGGTCGCTGAGGTCAAACCAGCCAAACCACCACCAATCACAATCACATCATAATTACTCATTGACTTGGGTCCTCCGGCCAACCCGCTTCATCAGGTTGGACATAAAAATCGACGGGGTCCACCCCGTCCGTCACCCCTCCTGGATAAACAAACACCTCAATCAAGCTGTGATCCGTACAGTTCACCATCTGCCCGCAGGTGACAAAATAAGAATAGCCACCTACCATCTCAGGACCTTGATCCTGCACATAAGCCATCACATGATAGGTTCCTGGCGGAAGGCTTGAGATTTCGTATTCGGTCTGGTTAAGCAGCGTGTCCACATAATAGTAATTTTGCGAGTTAACGTCAAAGACCACCACACGTAAGGGCGGGATGTATTCACTGGGAAAACCCAGGTTACCCCGGATCGCGCCTGTTTCCTCTTGGTTGGGATCGGTCGGCCAATCCGCCCACTGATCAGCTGGTGAATACCAATCCCCTGGGTCAATATCGATCACCGTCTCCCCCGAGGGAATCGTGACGGGCACCAGGCTGTGATCCTCACACGTCGCCAACAAGCCGCACACGACGAAGGCTGAATACGCCCCAGCTAATCCTGGCGCAACGCCTAAGTTGGCGGGGTCAATCAGGTAAGCCAGGACAAAATAGGTTCCAGCCGGCACCCCAATTTCATAAGTCCCACCAGAATAAACCTCGGTTGAATAATATTGATCCAGATCGTCAACATCAAAGGCGACAACGCGCAGGGGTGGGAGAAATTCACTGGGATAGGAAAGTCTTCCACTGATCACTCCCACAGCTGGCGGCGGTTCCGGGAGCGATTCCTGCGTGCTCGTTGGAGAAAATGTCGGTGTGACCATCTCTTTCTCCAAAGCGATTGCCGTTAATGTAGCTCGAACTTGTTCTTCCACCTGATTTGAATCATCCCCTGAATAATTTATCAACAGATCCCTTAATCCACAGGCAGTCAGAGTCACAAGGACCAAAATGAGGCTGAGTAAGATGTGTTTTATTTTTTGATCTTGCAAGCCGTACTCCTAATACAAACTAGTTACTTTAGATCATACGACGTCCGAGAGAAATCGTCCGGGGATCTGGGAGGGTCGTTATCCAGGCTCATCAGTCGGTTTACGAATCAGGAACATAATCAAACTCTCAGCCCACAGGAGCAGCAACCCGCCATGGAGGAGATATAGCGCTGGTTTCAAGAAATTGTCCCACCAGTCTCGTATATACTGTGGGTCAGATTCTATGAGGGATCTTGGACGAATCTGATCAAAATACGCTGGTAGATTGCGAGAAATCCAGACCGTAAGCAAAGCTGCCAAGAGGTTCACCAACACCATCCCCACTAACATGATGGTGACCTGGCGCAGCGTCAGGCGATAGATAAATAAACCCAAGACGAAGACACCCAAAATATAAGCAGCGAGAATCAGGTAAGTTTCAGGACATAGGTTACAAGGAATCCCCCTGAGTCGCCATCCCCAATACCAGAGGTAGGCTGAAAGTGCAACCAGCAGACATCCTAATAACAAAAAATGCCATTTGTGCAGCTTCTGAATGGTGGGCATATCATTCCTCTTTCACTGATAACGGTCATGAAGAAAGGGATTTCTTTTCATAATTTTAGCATGTGGTCGACAAAACTTGGCCAGAAATTTGTGTGAGATTTCATCGAACATAGGTTATACCTGGATCCCTTTGTGTTCCTCTGCGCCTTTCTTAATGTTTGTTGACCAA
>CAZWDG010000308.1:0-2950 GCA_964633075.1 uncultured Candidatus Brevefilum sp. | reverse complement strand
GATCCGATGACAATAGGTCCATCAGCCGGCCATGTGGTCACGGAAGAAGAATTGAAATACCTGAAGAAGATCTACTACGAAGCAAAAGGTTGGACGGAAGAAGGTCTGATCCCCAAAACATTACTCATTAACCTGGGGATGGATGATGTCGCTGAAGAAATTGGCGTTTAAGGAGATAAATTATGGTTGCTTCCACATCAAAATTTAAATATATCGTTTGTGATCCAGAGTTGTGCATCGGCTGTCAGTTGTGTGAATATATTTGTTCCTACACAAAGACCGGTGAATTCAACTCCTATCGCAGCCGCATTCGTACGGTGCGCGTGGATGAGGTCTTGATCACGGCAGTGGCATGTCGAACTTGCGAAAACGCCCCCTGTGTGATTGCCTGTACCCGAGATGCCTTATCGCAAGATCCTGAGACAGGCATCATCCGGATTGATCCTCAAAAATGCGATGGTTGTGCCTGGTGCATTGAAGCCTGTGACTTCGGTGCCATCTCCATCAATCATGAAACGAAATTAGCTGAATTCTGCAATCAATGTGAAGACGTGGAAGGTGGTCCTCAATGTGTCCTGATATGTCCCAAAGATGCACTGGAGTACACCACACCTGACCAAAGATCCCAACGCACCCGCCACAAATTGATTAAGAACAGCTTGGAATTCCCTCAAAAAGCGAAGGACCCTCGATGACCGAACCATCCAACGAGAACAAGGACGAAGAACTCCGGATTGGGGTTTACGTCTGTCATTGCGGCAGCAATATCGCCGGGGTCATCGATCCGAAAGCGGTGGTTGAATTCGCTGAGAGCTTGCCAGATGTGGTTCATGCCACAGACACCATGTACGCCTGTGCAGATTCGGGTCAGCGCTTAATTAAAGAAGATATCAAAAAATATAATCTCAACCGGGTAATTGTATCCGCCTGTTCCGTCCGCATGCATGAACCCACCTTTCGGGCAGCGGTGTCAGAAGCAGGTCTGAACCCATTCTTAATGGAAATGGCTAATATCCGTGAACAATGTACCTGGGCTCATGGTCACGACCGGCAGGGAGCACTTGAAAAAGCCAAAGATCTAACCGCTTCTGCCATTGCAAAATCGCGCTTTCTAACTCCTTTGGGAATGATTGAAGTCCCTGTGACCCAAAAAGCGATGGTCATCGGTGGAGGTGTGGCAGGCATCAGCGCCTCACTTGACCTTGCTGAACAAGGTATTGACACCATCCTGGTTGAAAAGGAACCGACGATCGGTGGGGTTATGGCCCAGCTTAATAAGACCTTCCCCACCATGGACTGCAGTATATGAATACTCGCACCTAAAATGGTTGACGCGGCGCGTCAACCCCGGATTGAAGTGCGAGCCTTTACCGAAGTCGAGAAAGTTGAAGGCTTTGTAGGAAATTTCAAAGTTACATTACGCGAAAAAGCGAAATATGTACTTGCGGATCGCTGCAATGGTTGCGGTGATTGCGCCAAGGTTTGCCCTATAGAAGTTCCAAACTATTTTGAGATGGATTTGGCACCGCGCAAAGCGGCTTATGTTCCCATGAGTCAATCCGTGCCCTTGATCTACTCCATCGACCTGGACGCCTGTATCCATTGTTACAAGTGTGTTGAGGCTTGTGGTCCACTTGAGGCGATTGACTTCAGCCAGGAAGACAAACTCGTAGAAGAGGATATTGGTGCGATCGTCGTTGCAACAGGCTTTAGCCATTTTGATCCCAGCGTCATGGAAGAATATGGCTACGGACGCTTTCCAAATGTGATCACTTCCATGGAAATGGAGCGGCTAAACAACTCTGCTGGACCCACAGCGGGCAACCTGATCCGACCAAGTGATCATAAAAATCCCAAGAAATTGGCTTTTATCAACTGTGTGGGATCACGTGATAAACGCTATAATCCTGCTTGTTCGAATTTCTGCTGCATGTATTCGATAAAGAATGCCGTTTTATTGAAGCAGATGAATCCAGAGCTGGATATCACCATTTACTACATCGATATTCGCACACCCTCAAAAGGCTATGAAGAGTTTTACGATCGCGCTCGCGAGATGGGCATCCATTTCAGTCAAGGTCGCCCAAGTCTTATCACTCAAGATCCTGAAACGCATAACCTTTTCGTTCACGCTGAGGATGTCACCTTAGGTATCGTCACTGAAAGAGAATATGACATGGTGATGCTCAATCAGGCTGCTATTCCTCAACCAGATGTTAACCATACAAGTTCGGTGTTTAATATTGCCCAAAGTCCTGGTGGATGGTTTATGGAATACCATCCAAAGTTGCGTCCCATTGACACCCCAACAGATGGGATTTTTTTAGCAGGCGCTTGTCAAGGAATAAAGGATATACCTTCAAGCGTTGCCCAAGGATCGGCGGCAGCTTCTAGAGCAGGCAGGGTTCTTCATTCCACTAAATGGGAGATCGAGCCGACTGTAGCGCATCTTTGGGAGGATTCTTGTGTTTCGGCAAAGGGAAAGAAATGTGGCATATGCGCGAGGGTTTGCCCCTATGGCGCTATTGAATATGAGCAGGGTAAAGCGGCACACATTGTTGTTGCTAAGTGTCATGGATGCGGCGCATGCGCTGCTGAATGTCCAAATGACGCCATTACTCAGCTTCACTATACTAATGAACAGATTTTTCTACAACTGCGCGCTCTGCTTTCAAAAAATCCGGAAGAGAAAATATTGGCCTTTCGTTGTCATTGGTGCTCCTATGGCGGAGCTGATTTGGCCGGCACAAGTCATTTTGAGTACACATCCAATGAGAGGGGGATGAGGGTTATGTGTTCGGCTCGCTTGGACAGCTCTTTTATCTATGAGGCCTTTCGATTAGGCGCAGGTGCCGTGCTTTATTCAGGATGTCACCCCCAGGACTGCCACTATATCACAGGGCAGAAAATCGGAGCATCCCGCGCAGATCGTTTATTGAAAGCCTTTGAA
>CAZWDG010000307.1:0-2959 GCA_964633075.1 uncultured Candidatus Brevefilum sp. | reverse complement strand
GAAAAAAGATGTATTCTTCATAAAGACGGGATGATGGTTCAATGATCCCAGGAAAAAAGTCGTAAATCCCCGAAACTCACAAATTTACATCGATCTTGGTTCTCTGGACGTAATCCTTCAGACGTTCATAATCCTCAGGCAGGTCCATATCCATGCCAAAACCGGCCTCAGGGATGATCACCCCGCGTGTTTTAATCCCAAAGGCGGTGGAAACAGCTTTTTCCGCATCTGCCAGGGTGGCCATACCCAACGCATACTTTGCCAGTAAAATCCAGGTTCGCGGCCTTCGGGCGACATATTGCAGCATGGGTCCCATGCTGATTTTCTTAGCGTGCCGGTTGATCTTCCTTCGCCGCTGACTGATATCCGTGATGATTTGCTTCTGAATGTGGATCGCTCGCGAGCTCAGGGCGTAAAGCTCACCCGGAAATACCTGGCAATCTTTGAAGTGAGCCACAACCCGTCCAGATTTTGGAAAGACTGCCTCGCCCACAGCTTCGGGCACCAACGAGATCACAAAATCATACGTCTGGTATTCAATCAATTTTTCGAAAAACTGGTTGATCTCAGCCACCCGGATACCGGGTGCATCGCAGGTGCTGACAACCACCAGATTTGGATCCTTGCCCAAGCTTTCCAGGTATCCAAGACCAGCCAAAAATTTTTCAGATATCTCTGAGACCGTATCCACCGGCACGTAATGCACGGGGAAATCAAAGGCAAGATCTTCCTCACTCAATCCAAGAATATACAAATCCTCAACGTATGGGGACTGCCGCAATTCCTCGAGCTGCCAGTCAATTAACCGCTTTCCCAGGAATGGAAGGAGAGCCTTGGACTTGTATTTGTTGTCAGGATCGATGGCTTCCATCAGTTTACGTCTTCGCACATCTTCGCCGCACATCACAAATACAGGGAATTTTTGATAATCTGGTTCTGCCATACAGCCTCTTTTATTTATTTTTAGAATGAAATGACAAAAATCACATGATTTCATTATAATCCAAGATCTCATTTGCCTCACCCTTCCGAGACATCCGCAGTACTGGTATGATGAAATGGCTGAATGCGAAGGGTACATGGTATCTTTTTCGCCGACCAAATAGAAAGCTTAGAAAAAATCATGAACCAAAGAAAAGACTTTACCAGAACCTACGAAACTAGATATAATGGCGCCATTCATATGCCACACAAAATCCTGCGATAATCCAATACCATAACCTGACTAGAGATATGTACAACCTGTCCATTCAAACTTTCCTGCCCCAGGCAAAAGCCTATCTACTCCAAGCGCGCCTGGTGAACGTGCCAAATTTCAATCCTAATGAGGATTTCACCATTAAACCCTTGGCCCAGGGGGAATACAACATGAATTTCCTCGTGCAACAAGGAAATTCAACCTGGGTCCTGCGTTTTAATACCGGATCTCAAATTGGGCTTTCGCAGGCAGCCCAGATCATCTATGAATTTAATACCCTGAAGCTGCTGGCACCCTTGGACGTCAGCCCTCAGCCTTATTTCCTCGATGACTCGCTCGAATTTTTACCCTATGGCGCCCTTGGGATGGCGCACTTGCCGGGCGAGAAGCTTGATTATCAGCGTGACCTGGAAAAAGCCGCCCAACTCATGGCCAGGTATCACCAGCTCGAGATCCCCGAATCGGACAACCACCTGATCCGCGAGGATCAGCCGCTTTCGCTTACCTATCAGCGCTGCCTTCGGATGTTGCAGGTCTATTTTGAGTCTGACCAGGTTGATCCAGCCCTGGCAGCCTACTTGGGTGAGGTGCGCGCCTGGGCGGAAGAAGCCCGTCATCAGGAAGCTTATTTCCAGGCTGATCCCTGGCTTTGCCTCATCAATACCGAGGTTAACAACACCAATTGGATCATCAATCGCCAGGCGAAAACCCTTCACCTGGTAGATTGGGAGAAGCCGCTTTGGGGAGATCCTTCGCAGGACCTCTCCCACTTCCGCGTCCCAACAACCACGCTGTGGAAGACAGATTATCGCATGTCAGATGCTGATAAAGCGCGCATGATGATGGCTTATAAAGCTGCGATTGCCGATCCTCACCTGCGAGATACCATCGAAGAGCGAACCCGTTTGAAGGATCCTTTCAACTGCCTGCGTGGCGTCTCCTGGTGCGCCATAGCTTGGATTCAATATCAGGTTGACGAGCATTTATTAAAGAACGAAGATACCTTCCAAAAACTCAGCATGTACGTCGATCTGAATTTTGTTCGCAGTTTGTTCGATCCCTACATGAAACCCCAGGAATAAGGTAACATCCATCTAAATTTTGCTGTAGCCATAGAAAGCGTATGGAAAACCTGACCGAAAAACTGATCTACGATTGCGATAACACCCTGGGTCGCCCTATCAAAGAGGTGGATGATGGTCTGACCCTGATCTATTTGCTCGGAATCCCGCAAATCGACCTGCTGGGAATCACGACCACCTTTGGAAACGGCACCATCGACCAGGTTTTTGCGCAAACCCAAAAACTGGTGAAAAGGCTGGGATTAACATTGCCCGTCTCTAAGGGAGAAGGCTTTCACGGGCAAGCACCGGAGACACCTGCAGCTGAATTTTTGGTCGAAATGGTCAATGCACATCCCAACGAGATCACCATTCTGGGGACGGGTCCCCTCGGGAATCTCCATGCAGCGGGGCAACTTGACCCGGATTTCTATCGTAAGGTTAAGCGAGTTGCTGTCATGGGTGGTTACCTCGAGCCGGTCGTCCTGGGATACCGGGATTTAAAAGAATTAAACTTTTCCGCCAACCCAACCGCAAGTTTTCACCTTTTGCATGCCCCCTGCCCCATTACGATTTTCCCAGCACAAATTTGCCTGGAGGTCCCTTATCGTCTTCAAAATATCTGGCGTACGGGTTTTTGGCCGCTTTGGCTCAAACTCATTCTCACCCAATGGCTGCTTGCCTTTGGACTCTATACAGG
>CAZWDG010000306.1:0-2959 GCA_964633075.1 uncultured Candidatus Brevefilum sp. | reverse complement strand
TTTATGAGGCAACGTATCCTTCTATAGTAAGATTATTTGTGAGGCAATTCGCAGGTTTCGGTGAGATTGATTTTATGGGTATAATAAAAGGTTAGCCTCATATGGATCGTTTTTTCGCAAGACCAGACCTATCTATTATTAGAAACAAGGAGATACAATGATTGTTACAACCAAGAAATTATTTGAAGCCGCGTATGGCAAATATGCTATTGGCGCATATAACATCAATAATTTGGAACAAACTGTGGGGCTGTTCCGCGGCAACCTGCAATCCAGCGCGCCATTCATTATTCAGCTCAGCAAGGGGGCTCGATCCTACACAGATAAGCTCTTGCTCGAAGGTCTCATTCGCAGCGCAGACGAGGTCTTCCCTGAAGCTATTTTTGCCGTCCACCTCGATCATGGTGATGAGGAAACCGCCATGGACTGTATTGCATCCGGCTTTTACAGCTCCGTAATGATCGATGCCAGCCATGAGGATTTTGAGACCAATATTGCGATCACAAAACGGGTGGTGGATGCCGCACATGCCAAGGGGATCGTTGTGGAAGCCGAATTGGGTCAACTGGGCGGCGTGGAAGAGCATGTCAAGGTTGATGAGGCTGATGCCAAACTAACCGATCCAAAACAGGCACGTGAATTTGTTGAACGTACGGGGTGTGACTCCCTGGCAGTCGCGATTGGCACCAGCCATGGCGCTTTTAAATTCTCCGGGTCCCAATCTCTACACTTTGATGTTCTGGCTGAAATCCAAAAAGAATTGCCTGGTTTTCCCCTGGTGATGCATGGGTCGAGCTCCGTTCCACAGGAAGAGGTGGCGAGGATTAATGCAGCTGGCGGTAAACTTGAAGGCGCTAAGGGTGTGGATGCCGGTCAATTCAGACGCGCGGCTGAACTGGGTGTGACCAAGATCAACATCGACACAGACGGACGTCTGGTTTGGACCCGTGTTCACCGTGAAGTTTTCCGTGACCATCCCGAAGTTTTTGATCTTCGAACGCCGGGCAAGCTCTTTATGCAGGAATATGCCAACTTCATCGCTGAAAAGAACGAGTATCTTGGCAGTGCAGGACAGTTGGAAAAGGTTCGTGAACTAGTCTCCAAATAGGAGGGATCTATGAAACCTATAGAGATCCGCCCAGGCGTTTTCTGGGTTGGCGTCAATGATCGGATCACTGAGCTCTTCGAAGGGCTGTGGCCGATCCGTGATGAGGGCATCTCTTATAATTCCTATTTGATTAAGGATGAGAAATCTGCCCTGATCGATCTTACCAAAGAGATGTTGACCGACGATTACCTGGATCAACTGAAGGAGGTCTTTGACCTCAGCCAGCTGGATTACATTGTCATCAACCACATGGAGCCTGACCACAGCGGCGCCCTGGTACGTTTGCTGGGACTTGCCCCAAAGGCGGTCATCCTTGGAACACCAAAAACGGTCGGTATGCTCGATAATTTCTATCACCTGACAGAGCCTATCCAGGCGGTTTCAGATGGCGAAGTGCTCTCGTTGGGAGCCAACACCTTGCGCTTTGTCAGTACACCCTTTGTGCACTGGCCTGAGACGATGATGACCTATATGGTGGAGCAGAAAATTTTGTTCCCCTGTGATGGGTTTGGCGGCTATGGCACCCTGGACGGTGCAATTTTTGATGATACCTGTGCCGATCTTAACTATTATGAAGCCGAATCCCTGCGTTATTTCACCAATATTGTCGCTGCCTTCAGTAAATCTGTCCTGAACGCCATTGATAAGCTTCAAGAAACCCCGATCGAGATGATTGCCCCGTCGCATGGTTTAATCTGGCGGGAGAACCCTGGACGAATTTTGGAGCTGTATCAGACCTGGTCAAGTTATTTTCGTTCCCCTGCCCAAATAGGGATCACGGCTTTACTGGGCACGATGTACCGCAACACCGAGCATGCCCTGAACGCGGCGCTGGCGGGGATAGCGGCAGAAGGCGTTCCCGTCAAGGTTTATGACGTCCGCAAGACGCACATCAGCACTATTCTCTCCGATCTGTGGACCCAGCGCGGGGTGCTGGTGGCTGCCCCGACTTATGAGGGCAAGTTATTCCCACCCATGATGGACGCGCTGATGATGGCAGATCGTAAACGTGTGAAGCACAAAAAAGCTGCCTATCTTGGCAGTTTTGCCTGGAGTGGTGGTGCTCAGAGAGAATTTGAGCAACTGGCTGAGAAAATGGAATGGGAGGTCCTCAACAGCCTTGGCTTTATTGGGGGCGCTAGAAGGGCGGATTTAGAGCGTGCCTATGAATTGGGTGGGCAATTAGCCCGTGCGGTGAAAGAATAAGATTGAGCTTTTTAGATCATCACGGACAGCCCCAATCGATATTGGGGCTGTTTTTGAGACTATCCCCAAAGCTGAAATTTTTCTTATAAGATAGCTAAAAGTTGGGAACAGTCCTGAAAAAGTCTTTTTAAGGGTGAGCCACCCAAAATAACCAATAATTACGCCATAAAGTGGGCAATTTAGAATTGCCTATTTGCTTTTGGGACAGCCTCATTTAGGGTTAGGCGAAATGGATTCAAAAAATAAATACTTGATAGCATGGAGCCAGGAATTTCAACTGCTGCTGGTCATTTAGGATTTACCCACCCCCTATTCCCCTCATCATTGTATGAAACCCTCACCCTGCCCTCTCCCTTTATGAGGGAGAGGGGCTCAATGATCAGGTTTCCCCATAAAGAGAAATATCTTCCCAACAAATTCGCAGCTTTCCTCCTCTCCCTCACAGAGGGAGAGGATTGAGGTGAGGGTCACATTTCACCAAATTGCCTGCGCTCAGTCAAGAAACCAACACGAACAATTAACTAATCTGAAAACACATCTCTCCATCCTTGGTTTGTCCCTGCTTTAGTCACAGCTTTAAAATTCACTTACTATATACAAGAGACGTTGCAGGCAACGTCTCTACGAGTTCGTGTTGAACATGCG
>CAZWDG010000305.1:0-2995 GCA_964633075.1 uncultured Candidatus Brevefilum sp. | reverse complement strand
GTGTGAGCGGCCCCGGCCAATAAGCCTCAATAATCTTCCGAGCAGCATCAATTACACACAATACAAGATCATCCAGCTGGCTGAGCTCCCCAATCAAGACTGGCAGTGCTTTTTCAGAAGTGCGCTGCTTAGCTTTGTAGATCTTTTGGATAGCTTCAGCGCTAAAAGCATCAGCCGCGATGCCATAAACCGTATCGGTGGGGAAAGCAATCGTGCCATGGTTCCGGATTATTTCCTTCGCTCTGGATATCGCTTGAGGGTGATAAATGGGCAAAATCTCTGAATGGCTCACAGGTGGGAATTTCTCCTCTCAGAAACAGTTCTCTTATTTTAACCCCGATCAATCACATGGGCACTTGTCGTATCTCGAGGATCCTATCTCGTCCAGCCAGGTCACGATGAAGTGTGTGCTTTGCTCGTGGGAATATTACTTTCGCCAGTGCCAAAGACTTTGCACCTAAGTTGGCTTCTATCTCAAGCAAAATCATCCCTGGAAAGGCAAGGCGGCTTTGAGCTTGTCTTAAGAGCGTTTCGATGGGCTCCAGGCCGTTTTCACCGCCATCCAACGCCAGGCGCGGCTCCCATCGGGATACGTCAAGGGTGTCCAAAACCCGGCTCGGAATATAGGGCAGGTTAGCACAGATGATATCCATCTCTTGCCAGAAAGGCGTTACTAAATCCGCTTGAACGAAGTGAATTTGCATCTGTCTGTGCAGACTGGCATTTTTTTTAGCAATCCACAGGGCTTCTTTTGAGATATCCGACGCAATGATAAGAGCTGAGGGAAACTCGACTGCCAAACTGATTGCAATAACGCCCGATCCAGTCCCCACATCCACAATATGGGGAGCTGTGATGTTTTGCGCAAACGCAATCGCTTTTTCAACTAGCAATTCTGTTTCGGGGCGAGGAATCATGACATCTGGTGTTACCAGGAACATCCGACCATAAAACTCCCAACTTCCAAGTGCATAGGGCAAGGGAAAACCTTGCTGAAGACGATCAACAAGCCGCTTCAAGGTGTTGTCTTCATCTTCTGTGAGCTGATAGTCACCATGCGCAAGAATCCATCCCTTGGCTCGCTGAAGAACATGGCTTAAAATGACCAGGCTGGTGTTGACCGGTGTTTCATCCTCCGTTTGTCGGAATTTGTCTTCTAAACTGATGCGTACCTCTTGGAGCTTAATCGTTCTTCTCCTCAACCAGAGCCAATTTTTCTGCCTCATCCACCAGCGTCAATTCATTAATAAATTCATCGATATTCCCGTATAAGACACTGTTTAAGTTATAAGAGGAAAGATTAATGCGATGATCCGTCACCCTGCTTTGGGGAAAATTATAGGTGCGGATCTTTTCCGAGCGCTCACCACTGCCGATTTGTGAACGACGCGTGGCTGCTTCTTTTTCCTGTCTTTTCCGCTCCTCGATTTCATAAAGCCTCGCTTTAAGAACGCTCATCGCCCGTAATCTGTTCTGGACCTGTGAACGTTCATCCTGGCAAGCAACCACCATACCGGTGGGTAGATGGGTGATACGAACAGCGGTGGCATTCTTTTGCACATTTTGACCCCCAGCCCCAGCGGATTTATACACATCAATGCTTATATCCGAGTCAGGTATAGCGATTTCAACATCATCCACCTCAGCCAGAACCGCGACCGTGACCGTAGAGGTGTGGATACGTCCCTGTGATTCTGTCTCTGGAACACGCTGTACGCGATGAACGCCGGATTCATATTTTAAGCGGGAATAGGCGCCCTTGCCCTTGATCATGAAACTGACTTCTTTGATTCCCCCGATACCAGTTTCATGCAGAGAGAGAATCTCAATATCCCAGTTCTTTTGTTCAGCGTAACGGGAATACATCCTAAAAAGATCTGCAGCAAACAATCCGGCCTCATCGCCCCCCGTGCCAGCACGAATCTCCATGATCACGTTGCGATTATCACGAGGATCCTTTGGCACAAGCAAGCTTTTTAACTGCCTTTCAAGCTCATTTCGTGTCTGCTGCAATGCGTCCAATTCCATCTCAGCCAGGTTGCGCATTTCCTCATCCTCACTGCCCAGCAGCGTCTCGGTTTCCGCCATTTTTTCAAGCGTTTCCTGGTAGGCACGCGCTTGAGTCACAATGGGTTCAAGTTCAGATCGCTCCTTAGAGAGCTCAATGGCCGTGGTGTAATCATCCCCAACAGAGGTCAGTTGTCCTTCAATTTCTTGATAACGATCAAGTATACCTTGTAATTTTTCTAGCATGATTTAATTTTCTCTTTTTTCTAAATATTTTAGCCTAGGGATTATACCACCTGGAAGATGAAATAACTTCACTCTGGAATCAGCCTGAGGGAAGCAGATTTTTAATAATATACCTTCCATGAAATTTTCCTCGCGACGTTCAATGTTTTTTGGGGTTAATTAGTATGATTTTTTACTTATTATTACTTAATGTTGCGAAAGGAAATCATTATGTCAAAGGTCGCCATTGTCACTGATTCGACAGCCTACCTCCCAGATGACCTCGTTGCTGCTTACAACATCACGGTCGTCCCTCTTGTCGTTATATGGGGGGATGAGACTTTGCGTGATAACATCGACATCACACCCAATGCATTCTATCAGCGTCTCTCGCATGCGAAAACCATGCCCTCAACATCACAAGCAACCATCACAGCCTTTGCAGATGTCTTTCAGGAGTTGCACACAGGAGGGTATGAGATCCTGACAATCGTCATTTCTTCTGCTCTCTCAGGCACCCTAGATTCAGCTGAACAAGCGAAAAAGATGTTTCCAGATGCTAAAATTGCGTTATTTGATTCACAGTTTTCCTCACTTCCCCTGGCATATATGGTCCTGACTGCAGCCCGTGCAGCTAAACGCGGCGCATCACTGGAGGAATGCCTGGAGATTGTCGAAATGATTCGTGAACACTCAGAAGTGTACTTTGCCGTCGATACCCTCGAATTTCTGCACCGTGGCGGTCGGATTGGAGGTGCGACAC
>CAZWDG010000304.1:0-2998 GCA_964633075.1 uncultured Candidatus Brevefilum sp. | reverse complement strand
AAAACTCTTCCCTAAAGGGAGGGGAGAAAAAACTCTTCCCTAAAGGGAGGGGAGAGAAAGTATGTCCCTAAAGGGAGGGGAGAACAAGAACCTTCCTTAAAGGGAGGGGGAAAAAAGTCCCTTCTCTAAAGGGAGGGGAGAAGGTTAATTGTCCTGTTAAGATTAAGCTTGAATATCCGATTAATCCGGAGCAGGTGAGGGTGGTATAATGAATCGGCTATAATTAGACTAAACAACCCAGATTTTATCCTTAAGATTTGAGCAATCATTGGAGCAAACCATTTTATGACAAAAGCGCTTGATTTTCAGTCCATCATCATGAAACTTCAAGAATTTTGGGCGGAGCGAGGCTGCTTGATCTGGCAGCCATATTACACCCAGATGGGTGCAGGCACGATGAATCCCGCCACTTTTTTGCGTGTTTTAGGGCCGGAACCCTGGCATGTGGCGTATGTTGAACCTTCCATCCGCCCGGATGACGGTCGCTACGGGGATAATCCATACCGTTTACAGCAATTTTATCAATTCCAGGTGATCCTAAAACCTGATCCTGGCAATCCCCAGGAGATCTATTTGGATTCCTTATGCGCTTTGGGCATTGACCCAGCCAGACACGATATCCGATTTGTTGAGGATAACTGGCAGCAGCCAGCCATTGGCGCCTGGGGTTTGGGGTGGGAAGTGTGGTTGGATGGACAGGAGATCACCCAATTCACCTATTTCCAACAGTGTGGCGGGATGGAACTCGATCCCGTGTCTGTGGAAATCACCTATGGTCTTGAGCGGATCGCGATGACGCTGCAAGGAGCACGTCATTTCAAGGATATTGAATGGGGTGGGGGGCGCACCTATGGTGATGTCAACCTGATGGGCGAACGAGAACACAGCACTTATTATTTTGACGTTGCAGATGTGGATGACGCCCGGAAGATGTACGAGTTATGTGAACGCGAAGCACAGCGCGCCGTTGATGCGGGTCTGGTGCTGCCTGCCCATGATTACGTGCTGAAAACATCTCACGCTTTCAACATTTTGGACGCTCGTGGCGCCGTAAGTGTGACAGAACGGCAAGCGCTTTTTGGACGTACGCGCGAACTGGCCCGCAAGGTGGCACAGGCATACTTAGAACAGCGCAAACAGGCTGAATTCCCCTGGTTGGTTGAAACGGAGCGGTCACCTTTCAAAACCCACGAGGCTGACTTCACCCCTATTAGCGATCCCCATGCGCCTCTCTTGCTGGAAATTGGCACCGAGGAACTGCCCACTTCTGATCTTGCCAGCGCCCTATCGCAGTTGGAAATCAGCGCGCCGAAATTGTTTGAGGATTTGCGCTTAACGCATGGGGCGATCCGAGTTTGGGGAACACCGCGACGATTGGTCCTGTTTGTAGATGATTTGGCGGCCTGTCAATCGGATATGACGATGGTGGTCAAGGGTCCACCCGCCGAGCGTGCCTTTGATCAAGATGGGCATCCCACACGCGCAGCGGAGGGATTTGCCCGGAGTAAGGGGGTGGATGTCGCCGATCTCAAGGTGGAAGCGATTGATGGCGGTGATTATGTCGTTGCCCGGGTAGAGGTGGCAGGTGCTTCCGCACGTAAGGTGCTCAGTGACGCCCTGCCTAATTTGGTAGCGGGTATCCGCTTCAATAAATCGATGCGTTGGAACGAGAGCGGTGTGGCCTTTTCACGCCCGATCCGCTGGTTGCTCGCCTTGCAGGATGGATTGATTGTTCACTTTTCCTATGCGGATTATTTCAGCGGCAGGGAAACACGCGGATTGCGCTTTTCTGATCCGGAATGGATTGCCGTGGATTCACCGTATGATTATCTGGGAAAAATGGGAGCACAGGGTATCCTTCTGGATCCTGAAAGGCGCAAAGCTGAGATTAAAAGGCAGGCGGATGCGCTTGCGGCTGAAGTCGGGGGCAGGATTGTAGAAGATCCGGAACTTATTGAAGAAGTTACGCATTTGGTCGAGAAGCCAACTGTTTTTCGGGGTGCTTTTGATGATGCTTATCGGAAGGTCTTGCCACCCGAGGTGCTGATTTCTGTCATGAAAAAACATCAGCGTTATTTCGTTGTTGAGAACGGTCAGGGACAATTGTTGCCCTATTTTATCGGGGTGCGAAACGGGGGGAGGGAGAACTTGGAGATTGTCACTGATGGGAATGAACAGGTGATCTCGGCTCGCTTTGAGGACGCACAATTCTTCGTCAAGAAGGATTTGGAACGCCCTTTGGAGACCTTTGTTGAGGATCTATCCAACCTGACCTTCCAGGTGGCGTTGGGTTCATTTCTCGATAAGACAAGGCGCATCATCAAGCTGGTGGATCCACTGCGTGAACGGTTAGCGTTGGATAAAGATGAGATGGCGGTCACTCAGCGAGCGGCCCTGTTGTGCAAAGCGGACCTGGCGACCAATATGGTCGTTGAGATGACCTCTTTGCAGGGGGTGATGGGGCGGTATTATGCGCTGCAAAGCGGTGAAGATCAGGCTGTGGCGGAGGCCATCTTTGAGCACTACCTCCCTCGTTCCGCGAACGATCATTCCCCACAAACCAAATCAGGCCTGGTGATTGGGTTGGCGGATCGGCTGGATTCTTTAATGGGGTTATTTGCTGTGGGATTGGCCCCATCGGGGACTAAGGATCCCTTTGCCCAACGGCGCGCAGCCCTTGGGATCTGTCAAAATCTGATCGCCTGGGAATGCCCCTTCGATTTACGATGGGGGCTGCAGGAAGCGGGACGGGGGATCCCATTGGATGCAGTGGCGGAAAGCCTGACAACTTGTTATGATTTTATCGTCGGGCGGTTGCGGGTGTTGTTGCTGGAGATGGGTTTCAATTACGATGTCGTGGAAGCTATTCTGGCTGAGAAGGGGCAGGATCCCTATGGTGCGCTAATTGGTGCAAAGGCGCTGTCAGCCTGGGTGGAACGCGAGGACTGGCGTCAAGTTCTTCCGGCTTTCAGCCGCTGTGTGCGCATCACCCGTGATC
>CAZWDG010000303.1:0-3001 GCA_964633075.1 uncultured Candidatus Brevefilum sp. | reverse complement strand
TTCGTATCTCATGCGCCTATTATGGCACATTTATCACTTTTGCAAGAGGTCTAATAAGTTCATGGCATTCATTTCGCGGAAGATCTGTGGAATTGATATATTACCAGCTGGTCCACCTCCACCAGTTTCTCTATGACGATATATTTTAGAAGCATTAAGCAATATTCCATGAAAAGCAAATTTCAAAAGATCATTTTCTTTAATATAGTTGCGCAATATCGATAGAGCAAACAAATTCCTTTTAGTGAAAACATCAGCAACTGTTTGAAAAGATGCTACTCCAGCTCTATACAAGATTCCCCAACGTTTTTCGGATTCTGGCGAGTTCATCATTCTTGCTGCTGGAATCCAATATGGATTATCTTTTTTCTCTATTTCTGCAATTCTCTTAATATCGTATTTCTCAAAGTACAATCGCCGTTTTGTATCCGAATCATTATGGCGTCTCTCACCTCGTCGCGGATTACATCCTTCCTCACAAATGTAATTAATCAACACAGGAACTGGGTCAAACCTTTGGCTGTTTGTTTTGATTTCTTCTTGGTGTCCGTGTTTTTTGCAATTCGGGCAAATTCGGATGGTCTTTTCTTGTTCAGCGGCTGTTTGAATGGATATCTCAGGACAATCAAAAAGGGGGAATTTGGTTAGGCATCGCGGACATTGAAATACGTACGAATAGACAGTATATGCTGTAGTTGCCCGTCCATCACAACGGTCACAACGTGTTTCATAAAGCCAATCCATCTCTGGTTTAACCTTGGTCTCCAATTCCACAAAGGCACGCTGCAACTCGTCTACGTCCACCGGAGTACAGTAATTCTTGGTGATAAATGTTGCTGCAGGAGAAAGATCGATAGCGATCGCTGCCCGTCCTTCCATCAATGCCGCTAAAGCTGTTCCACCTGATCCACAGAAGGGGTCAAGAATGATATCTCCTGGCTTGGTGTAATGGCGAATGTACTGCTGGATGGCATCATGCGGTTTCTTCGACCAATAGGTGTGCATGTGGTAGATTGCGGTCGCTTTGGTGGTTGTGATCGGCTGATCGAAGGGTGGTACGTTGTAATCGTCCGCCTCTGGGTCATATGGTGTAGCGTGCTCTTCCACGAACTTCTTTAGGTTTGGGTTGGGTCCGGAGGAATAATAGCCTTTGGGCATCTGAGGCACCGGGCGCTTGAAGAGCGATGTTTGGTGAGCGGAGGGCTTGTGTTTGGGCATGTAACTACGACCTATGCATGCAATAAATTGAGCGTTTTGATTGCATCTGATACCGCTGCCACAAGCTGCGTTGTAGCAAGCATCACATCATAATTGCGCTTCCAAAAGTCTGAGGTTACATACTTTTCATCCGCGCGGGTGAACTCAGTGAGGATTTCAACCAATTGCTTATCTTCGAAGTCAAAGACATTCTCAGATTTCATCTTGTACTCTGAAAACAGCCGCAAGCGCTTTGCCTTAATATTAATCCCGTCCAAATCCACCTGAATGGACTGGCCAAATGGAAGCAAGTTATGAAATGCTCTATTCCTGGCTCCGTGGATGATCTCGCGGTAATTTGACAAAGAAGGCTTATTCTGATCTCGAGACCGCGGCAGGCAGCGGAAGGCTTCACTCAAATTGTGATGCGCCGAAAGAGTCATCCAGAGAATGAGCGGCTTTAAATCACAGACGCTCATCAGCAGGCGTAAGATTCGGCTGGCATCGCTCTCAAAATCATACGCGATTCTAAGTACATTGTTGAATTCCGCCTGGTTTTGATCCAGTTGAGGGCCGCATTTTTCAAGAGACGAGTGATATTCGGCTGCTTGCTGTGCGAGAGCATTAGCTACCTCATCCAGGAACCCGGCCGTAATCTTTTCGCCTGGCTTTGGAACCTGTAGAGACGCGAAACATTTTTTCTTTAACTTAATATATGCATCGTGGAATGGCTTAAAAAAGTTGTCGGGTAAAGTGATGGCTTTTTCGACTTCAGCAAGTAATAATTCTTCGTCTGGCAAATTCTGAACCTGAATAATAGGTTGTGCTAAGGTTAATGAATTCGGCAGAGTTGGGTCAATCTGTATTTCGTTGAAAAGGGAATGATTAATGGATTCTGAAAACTTCTCCGTCGCATTGACTTGCCCGATCAATATGAATACCATCCTGCCCAGCGAAGCAAATTCTTCTTCAATCGCATTCGTGATCGATCGTCGATTAGGGAGGTTCTTGCTTTTCTTTGAAAAATATTTGAAATCAGAATTCACCTGAATTCCGTCCACCAAAGCAAGATTCTTAATTGGGAAATCACTTCCTTGCCCAACAATTATACAAAGGTAAGCGGGACTCTTGTTGGTTTGAAACTGATCCCGAAACAAGAATGAATTATTGATAATCACCAGGTCATCTTCTTCAAACCGCGTTAATTCTTTGCCTTTCCATTCTAAGAAGGCTGAGGATACGTTAAGCACTTGAACCTGATTCAAGATGGTTTCCTGAATGTTCGATGTTTTAATGATAGTCATCGTTCCTCCCTTTATCTATTTTCAATCCAGGTGAAACTTCTTCGATTTTTGTGAGCTCATTTTGTTCAGCCAAAGCTCGTAGTTGAAAAATAATGCCTTCATCAAAGCCTTCCTGCCCCTCCAGGCTTGAAAAAAGGGTTTGCAGGATTTTGTCTGGAATAGATAAAGGATCGGGATCGATTGATGCCACTTTTTTTATCCTTTCAGGTCCTTGGGCAATTTACCCATCATCAAATCGAGCTTTGAATCTACGCGACGATGCAGCCGATTAGGATCGAATTTGATCCGCACATCCACCGAACGGCTGGCTCGGTAGGTTTGGTCTTTCATCCGGTAAGTCAAAATAGCTGTTACGGATAACTCCTTGTAACCAAGTGCACGGTCATTGTCATTGATCTCAGGTAATACCGGCTTCCAATTTACGCGATATGTTCGCTCGATCCCCGTGAAGATCTCCTTGAGCTCCGCCATCTCGCTTTGACTGAAGGACAATGAAATGG
>CAZWDG010000302.1:0-3001 GCA_964633075.1 uncultured Candidatus Brevefilum sp. | reverse complement strand
TCAATCCCTTGAAAAAGTGACCGTTGATCATCATCAGCAGCGCCTCAAGTTTAGGATGGTCAAATTGCCCGCCAGACATCAACATGATGCGTAAGGGCATTTCCTGGACTGAAACTCGCATCAAGGCACTCATCGGCGTATCCTCTTTCCCTTTGATCAGCTTGTTCACCTGGTTAAGCATTATTTTATACAACATGCGGGCCATCAACGAGTCGGTCATCTCGCAAATCGGGGTATTAATCGTGTAACTGCCCTTCTTTGGTTTCTCTTCGGGTGGGAGGGGATGCCCAAGCAGGGCTTCAAAGTCCTTTTGGGTAAAACGATGATCTTTGGAGAGATGATAGTAAGCGTTAAGCTTTTCTTTATCTGGGGAGGAAGGCCTGCCATGAGGTGTTGACTGGTGAAAGATGCTCCTCAAGCGGATATCCCTTGATGAAGCACCTACCTGGATCTCAAATTCACCTGCTTCAACCACCCAATCCTTCGCTCCCGCATCATAGTAGGCGAAAGCGCGTCTGTCTAATGCCACAGTAACCTCAATCTCTTCGCCCGGGTCCAAGGCGACCTTGGTAAAACCTTTCAGCTCCTTATCAGGCCGAAAGGCCGTGGACTGCAGGTCACGCACATACAGTTGGGCAGTCTCCTTACCCGCCACAGCGCCGATGTTCTTAACTTTAAAACTGATAGTCAGCGTTTCGCCGGTTGAATCCAGTACCAGATCGCGATATTCAAAGGTTGTATAGCTTAATCCATGTCCAAAGGGAAAAAGGACATCGACATTGGCTGTGTCGTAATAGCGGTAACCCACATAGATGCCCTCCCGATATTCGACCCGCTCCGGACCGCCTGGGAAGGGTTGCGCCGGGGTATCCGCCAGCCTGAGGGGGAAGGACTCGGCCAGTTTCCCGCTGGGGTTGACCCTTCCCGTCAGGATATCAGCCAGCGCGCCGGCACCCGCCTGCCCGCCCAGATAGCCCTCCAAAATGGTAGGAACCTCGTCCACCCAGGGCATTTCAACCGGTGCGCCATTGCTCAAAACCACAACCACATGCTTGTGCTTGGCAGCGATCCGTTGAATGAGCGCATTGTGCTCCGGTGGCAGTCCCATCTGTGAGCGGTCGATCCCTTCGGTCTCGTACATCTCAGTCAAACCAGCGCAGATCAGGACCACATCCGCCTGACCGGCAACCATCAGGGCTTCCTCAATCAGGGAGCCATCCATAGCGTCACCCTTAGCGCTGTAACCCGGTGCATAAGAAAGATTAGCTTCCCCGACCAGCTTCGCCAACTCGTCATAAAGATTATCGAGCTGGCAAGGCGTCATAATCGAACTGCCCGCGCCCTGGTAGCGAGGATGTTTGGCAAAGCGACCGATCAAGGCTATCTTGGCGCCTTCTTGAAGCGGTAAAAGTCCACCCTCATTCTTGAGCAGCACCGCCCCTTCGCCAGCCACCCGACGTGCCATGGCATGATGGGCCGCCTGGTCGTAGGTAAATTCCTCCTCGAGGGTGGCCTGTGCCTTGAAAATCAGGGTCAGGATGCGCACCACAGACCGATCCAGCACAGCTTCATCCAGCATACCAGCACGAACAACTTCCACACTCTTCTCATCGTTGCCGCTGGATGTCCCGGGCATCTCCAGTTCGACCCCCGCTTGCAGGGCGACCACGCGGTCATTCATCGCACCCCAATCAGTGACGACCAACCCCTCATGTCCCCATTCACGCTTCAAAATATCATTCATCAAGGTCTTATGATCGCTGGCATAGGTGCCGTTGATCAGATTATAGGAACACATCACCGTCCAGGGTTGGGCTTCTTTAATGGCAATCTCAAAGCCCGTCAGGTAAATCTCGCGCAAGGTGCGCTCATCCAGGATCGTATCAATCGTCATCCGGCGATATTCCTGGTTATTGACGGCATAGTGCTTGATGGAGGTGCCCACTCCCTGGCTTTGCACCCCACCGATGTGACTTTTGGCCATTTCGCCTGTCAGGTAAGGGTCTTCGGAAAAATATTCGAAGTTGCGCCCACACAGAGGAGAGCGCTTGATGTTTGCACCCGGGCCTAAAATCACGCTCACCTTTTCCTGCCGACATTCCTCCCCTAATGCCACGCCCACCTGAAAGATCAAGTCGCGATTCCAGGTCGCTGCCAGCGCCGAAGCAGTTGGAAAACAGGTCGCTGGGACGCTTTGAGTAAAGTTGGATAAATCCGTGCCCTCACCCTCGAGCTGCTTGCGCAATCCATGGGGACCGTCGGTGACAAAGATCGAAGGAATCCCTAACCTTTGATTGCTTTTCAGGCGCCAAAAATCCTGTCCTGAACAAAACGAGGCCTTTTCCTCCAGCGTCATTTCACTGATGAGCTGTTTGACATCTTTCATAATTTTCTCCTAGTGGCAAGTAAAACATTCCTCATAAATAGCATGATGGCAATATCGGTGCTCTGCCCTGAAGCATCTTATTTGGGCAATTATTAATTTTTCTGCGGACCCGTTCCGTCATTCCCCTCATTCAAAGATGGTTTGATGGATATCAAATATCTCGCAGATCGATTTAATTTCTGCCACACTGAGCCCGGTGCCCAACTCGCCTGTCGTCAGATTGAGATATTCATACTTCGCGGCTGTCTCAGCATACTCCACCCGATCAGCCGCACGCTTGACGGAGATATCCGAGCGGGCCATCACGCCATGCTTGGCCCATAAGACAACTCGATATTTTCGCAAACAGGCGATATTGGCAGCCATCAAGGCGGGGGATCCGGGGATTTCAAATGGCATGAAACCGATCCCCTCAGGCAGGTTGATGATTGTCTCCGGTTGCCAGCGCAACAGGTGCGTGTTGAGATAAGCCTCGTCCTGGTAGGCGGGAATATGGCTCAGGTAGGTCAGATGAAGAGGCTGCGCATGCACCACTGCGTGAAAATTGGTGCCAGTTGTGACCATCAGGTCATAGTGCACCCCCAGGTGGGAATTGAACTCGCTGGTCTCCTTCTC
>CAZWDG010000301.1:0-3005 GCA_964633075.1 uncultured Candidatus Brevefilum sp. | reverse complement strand
GCGGTTCCGTGATCGAGGTCTGGATTGACGATCGGGTGTCCATCGCCGCGCGGGCTTATCCCACTCGTAAGGACGCTACAGGATTAATCCTGTCAACAGAAAAGGGCAAGGTTCAAGTCGCCTCACTTCAGATTTGGGAGATGGAAGCGATCTGGCCGACAACATCATAGTAAGGGCAGGATAATTCTGCGATTAAAGCATCCAAAGAGGACAGTTCGAAAACTGTCCTCTTTGGATTTCCACTTAAGAAAAATTAGAAATCAGGTATTTTTCCGTCTTCGCCGAAGCATCCCGTAAATCAACAGTGAGAGAGCTCCCAGGAAACCGCCGACCAGGACAGCCAATGCCCAATTAGGAAGGATGACCAAAGATTCTGGGAGGAACGCCGGGGGGACCTTTGGTTTCGTCCAATCCACCTGGTAAGCACGTGCCCCGGTCAGGTCCGCATCGGTAAAATCAGCGTCCTTGACGTTCAATGATGCCAGGCGAGCATTCTTCAGGTTCGCCCTGGTGAAATTTGCACCCTCAAGGTTGGCGCTCACCAGTGCAGCGTTCCTTAGATTGGCATCCTCAAAATTGGCTTCTTCCCCATCCACCCCAATCAGAACAGCCTCACTCAGATCAGCCTCTTTAAAGCTGGTTTTCAGCATGTCACCCCCAATAAACACGGTGTTGTTGACCGCCGCACTGAGCAGGGAGGCTTTGTAGAAATTGGGGTTGATGAACAAACCATGCGAGAGATCTGCCTTCGTGAGGTCTGTTTTCCGTAGAATGGCACCCACTGAATTGAGGTTATTCAGCGCCATCCCCTGCAAAGAAGCCCCTGAAAGATCCTCTCTGGCTTTAATCGCCTGCAGGGCTTCCACCTCATTTGTGGGGTGGACGATGTCCGACGCTTTCTTTTCGATTTCAAACTCTTGAGTCATATTTTCTCCCCTTATGATTCTAATGTATTTTTATCCATCGCTCAACCTGTTGGACTTACCCACACCGCTGATCACCTGACGAATTTTAGGCTGACCGTAGTAATTGATCTGCCCCAACCCAGAAATGGTAATATCCAGACTTTCCGCAACGCGTAAAGTAGCCTTGCCCTGTCCTGAAATGACAATCTGGACAGATTGGCTGCTGAGATGGGGGGCTTCATACTCCCCTGAGCCTGAAATACGGACTTGCTGTTGATCCGCTCGTCCAGCCGCCGAGAACTCACCCCGACCGCTGATAACGATATCCAGAAAATCGCAATCCAGATGTGCAAACCTCAGGTTGCCCAACCCAGAAACCCTGAGAGAAAGGTCATCAACCTTTACTGAATCACATTCTAAGTTGCATTTACCGCTGATTTGGATTTTTTCCAAATCTACAAAGGTGAGTGTGTAGACCACCTTATAATCCGTACTGGTGAAAACAGAAGAGATCATCTTGCCGAGCCTGCTGAACCAATCATCTTCAATTCCCAAAATCAGCTTATCATCCCGTACCTCTGCGGTTAACTCCGATAGAATTTCCTCTTCCGCTTCAATGGTCAGCGACTCCTTATCACCCTGAATGAGAATTAGATCCCCAAAATCCTTAAAGTGAATTTGTTTGAATGGCCCGATTTCCCGAATTTCTTTTTTCATATCCTTTCCTTTCGACTTTTCAACACTCCTGATTATTATGATAGATTATAACATAAAATTAAGAAAAACTCAAACTAATTTAAGAAATATAATTTTTATATTAATAATATCCATTTCTTCTGGTTAATATTTTAATTATTTTAATTACAGTTTTAGGAATCATTATAATTATTAGGCTGAAAGAGGCGGCGACCCTTATGACCCGCTTGGTTGGAACAAGATATGCTCCCAAACCGATTGTGCCCATACCAGGTCCTGGGGATCATCCAGGTAATAAGCCATTTGAAGGCAGGAAGTGTCACTGGCAGTGAAGGTGACCAATGAAAGGCGGTCTTTTTCTCCTTTTTGTTTTTGGACTTGGGTATACCCCAAACCCGCAAGCTCACCCTTGGTGGACACAAAAATTTCGAGATGATTTGTTGGTATTTTCCCCTGGATTTGGCTCAAAAGGTCAATCCTGTTGGTGTTTTCCGGAACCCTGAAGGCGGCAGCAATCACTGTGATACCGGGTGTCCAAAAGATCATTTTTTCATCTTCCACTCGGTGTTCAAATTTATCCGGAATATCAACAATCCATTCGTTGGTTATTTTAAAGGCCACATTGTCCTTTCACACAAATCGGTGTTGACAGTTTGCAAGGTGTCACCGCTTCACATTATAATCAATATGGATTAATTATACCTGGTGAGAGGATTGGGGACCCGACCTGCCAGGCGTAAAAGAAAGGTCAGCCATGTTTACAGATCCAGAAGGTCCAATCGAGCACTTTGACTGGGGACGATTTACAATTAACGGCAAAGTCCACTCCGAAGATGGAGAAGGTGTGGGGAAAGATATTTTCATGCTCGGCGCAGAAATTTTTCCCTGGAAAGCGCGCAAGGGGCACAAGTTAAAACCTGAGATGGTCGCGTGTGCACTGAAAAAGGAAATAACAGTACTAGTGATTGGTAACGGTGTCAACGGCGCCCTGCAGGTGACAAAAAAGACCCAAAATGCCATTAGGGAGGCTGGCATCAAGCAATTAATCATTGAACGGACACCTGAAGCCTGTGCGGTCTATAATCGACTGGTGCGGGCGGGGGAGCGCGTGGCATTGCTGGCGCATGGAACGTGTTAATAGCAGCTAAAAGGTCAAAGCTGAAAGGAATAAACCCAATGGCAACGATTGATCTTCACATTCATTCCAATTATAGCGGCGATGGTGAGTTTTCGCCGACGCAATTGGTTGATTTCTGCCTTCAAGCTGGGTTGACCCATGCCGCTATCGCCGATCACAACACAGTCAGAGCAACCGATGAGGCTTTCTCGGCTGCTCAAGGAACCGGGCTTATGATCATCCCGGCCATTGAAATGGATTGTGTCTTCGATGGGGTCAATCTCCAC
>CAZWDG010000300.1:0-3006 GCA_964633075.1 uncultured Candidatus Brevefilum sp. | reverse complement strand
CTCAACGTTTCCAATCTTGTTTGTCCGCTGTTGATATCGGCAGGTGTCTTTGTTTGTCAGGAAGAGAAATGCCAAACCTGCTGGTCAAGCCATCAAATTTTGTCATCCGCAGGAGAGCTACCACAAAAGTGGTGCAAGATAATGGTTTTTCTCCACACCGGATTTTCTCGTTTTTCCATTAGTGTTAGATCTGAGCCATTTTCGCATTGTGGCGCAGATTGGTGAATGTGAATCGAAAAAGGCTGATCCTTCATTTTTAGATCAGCCTTTTTTTAGTTTAGATGATTATTTTTCTATGTTGAGATTGATGCTTAGTGTCGACCACGGTTGCTGCGGTCTCTTCCCCGATTTGAGGGTTTGCTGCCACCGCTATCATGTGCCTGGGCTTCCTCAAGCGTCCAGCCTTCAAGGAGGGCCTGGCGTGAGAGTCGGATACGACCTTGGTTGTCAATATTCGTGACCATTACGGTGATCTCATCACAGGGTTGAACCACATCGGATACGTTCTTTACGTGAGCGGTATCTAATTGTGAAATATGGACCAATCCATCTGTCCCGGGAAGAAGCTCGACAAAAGCGCCGAAATCGGTCACACGCACAACCTTGCCGGTATAGATGCGGCCAACCTCAACTTCCTCTGTCAAGCGTTCAATCCATTCACGGGCTGCCTTAAAACCAGTCCCCTCAGTTGAGGCGATGAAAATGGTCCCATCGTCTTCGATCTCAATCCGTGTCCCAGTCTGTTCTTGAATCTCACGGATGGTTTCTCCGCCCTTACCAATCACAGCCCCGATCTTTTCAACAGGCACCTTGATGGTTTCGATGCGCGGTGCATGATCTTTGATGTCCGATCGAGGTTTGTCGATGGTCTGAAGCATGATCTCCAGGATGTGCAAGCGTGCTATCCGAGCTTGCTCAAGCGCTTCCGACATGATCTCAGTTGTGATCCCACTGATTTTAATATCCATCTGCAGGGCAGTGATCCCTTCGGTGGTCCCGGTCACTTTAAAATCCAGGTCGCCAAGGTGGTCTTCCATGCCGAGGATGTCGGTCAGGATCACATAATCCTCATCTTGCTTGACCATCCCCATGGCAACACCTGAGACGGGCCGTTTGATCGGCACGCCGGTATCCATCAATGCCAGGGTGGAGGCGCAGGTGGAAGCCATTGAAGAAGAGCCGTTGGAGGACATCACTTCAGAGACGAGGCGCAGGGTATAGGGGAAGACATCCTCATCCGGGATCATCTTTTCCAGGGCGCGTTCTGCCAGCATCCCATGACCGATCTCGCGACGTGAGGTGAAAAGCCTGCCCACTTCACCTGTGCAGAAGGGCGGGAAGTTGTAATGATGCATGTAGCGTTTGTTCTCCGTGGGGATCAGGTTGTCAAGTTCCTGGGCATCACGGGGGGTTCCCAGGGTCGCCATCGTCAGGACCTGGGTTTCGCCACGGGTGAACAAGCCGGAGCCGTGGGCGCGTGGGCTGATATTGATTTCACACCAAATATCCCGAATCTCATTTGGCTGACGGCCATCGGGACGCTTGCGTGTTGTCAGGATCCGTTCCCGGATAATGGCTTTTTCGGCTTCCTCAAAGGCATTGCCGATATCCTTTTGGAGGCTTTTTAGTTCGTTCTCGCTTAATGATTCGACCTGATCTGCGGTTATTTCCTCTTTAATGGAATCTTTCAAATCCCGGATGCCATCATAGAGATTTTCTTTGGTATAGGGCTTATTGAGGATCTCGATCAGGCGATCCTTGATTTTTGCCTGTACCGTTTCAATCAGAGCAGGATCGATCACCGCGGTTTCAACCTCGCGTTTTTCTTTGCCAATTTCACGAGCCATTTGCTCTTGGAGCTCAATGATGGGTTGGATGGATTGATGCGCCAGTTCCAGCGCCTGGATCATCACCTGTTCTGAAACCTCATCTGCGCCGCATTCCACCATGGCGATGGCCGCCTTGGTGCCTGCCACGATTAAATCCAGTTTGGACTCTTCCATCTCGGAAAAAGTCGGGTTGACGATCAAATCCCCGTTGAGGTATCCAATCCTGACTGCGCCAATGGGACCATGCCAGGGGATATCCGAGATCATCAAGGAAGCTGAGGCGGCATTGATGGCCAGGATATCCAGGGGGTTTTCGGTGTCCGCAGAGAGCGACATGAGCATGATTTGGACTTCATTACGCATGCCAGCTGGAAAGAGGGGGCGAATCGGTCGGTCTGTCATGCGGGCGATCAGAACGGCTTCGCTGCGTGGACGACCCTCTCGCCGGAAAAATGATCCGGGGATGCGTCCACCCGCGTACATCCGTTCTTCATAATCCACAGTCAACGGAAAGAAATCCAATCCTTCACGGGCATCCCCCAGGGTGACTGCGGAGAAGATCAGACTGTCTCCTAATCGAATGGTGACGGCACCGCTGGCTTGGCCGGCCAGCTTGCCAGTTTCGATGATCATTTCTTTATCACCGAGTTTTGTACGGTATATTTTTGAATTTTGTTGCATGTTAATATCCCTTCGTCTAATTGCCCGCCCAGTCAGGGACTGAAAATTGGTGAGGGACCAATCCTCAGCAATGTTCAATTCCCGACTTGCGGATGTCTTTGTTTTAAATCATATTACCGCAGCAAAGCCATCTTGCAGAGTCATCATGAATGCTTAGCCAGCTTGCTCTGCAACCAACTTGAACTGCGGTCTGTTTTCGAAAAGATGCTCGGTCTATCAATTACTTCTTGCGTATCTTGAGCTTTTCGGTTAGCGCCAGGTAGCTCTTATAATCTTTGCGGCGCAAATAAGCCAGTAGGCGGCGGCGCCGTCCCACGAGCTTGAGCAACCCACGACGGGAACTCTCATCATGGGTGTTGGTGCGGAGGTGATCGGTCAATTCTGCAATCCGTTTGGTGAGGATGGCAATTTGAACCTCAGGTGACCCTGTATCGTCACCATGCCGTTTGTATTCTTCAATGATCTCTTGTTTGACTTCTTTATCTAAAGCCATGAC
>CAZWDG010000299.1:0-3007 GCA_964633075.1 uncultured Candidatus Brevefilum sp. | reverse complement strand
TTATTATAGTATGTCTAGTAGAAGAATGAAAGTTTGGGTTCAACCGTTCTGGTTGGTGAGCAGCTCAAGAAGCCTCAGCCGATGATTTATCATATGTGAGGCAACAATATTCGCCAGGCGTTTCATAATCACAAAACCAAGCTCACAATCCGTTTTACATAAATTCATTAGGGTATCAGCGTGAAAGGCAAGAAGTTTTGTTTTTTCTACAACACGCGCAGTGCTGTTTTTTTGTCTGACTACGGGTGTCATACTGGACCAACCGACCACATCAAGGGATTCCAAAGTTAAAATTGGCAGGATACCACGTCCGGGCACATAACTTTCCAAGCAGACTTTACCTTCAAGAATGATATAGGTATAAGGATGTTGTTCACCCTCAGAGTAAACGATCTCCCCAGGTTCAAACAACCGAACTTCTGCTAAAGCGGCTAAACGTCTCATGCTCTCTGGAGATAATTCAAGAAACCATGGGATTGTTTTCAGTGTAGATTGGAGATTCACTTGATTAAGCATTGATGACTTTCATTTGTTGATATTGTCAATTTACAGTTAATATTAAGATACTTTGATTTTGGGAAAAATAATATTGTTAGATGTCATTACGCATGCGTGACATCAGTCACGCGCTAATTATTCTTTATTGATCCAATCCCAAATTAGTTTTGTCGCGTGATCAGCAAGAGTCGCAGTTTTCTGACTTAATGCTCTATCAAATTCGAATTCATATCCACGGATGGATACTAAAATGGCCTGTGGAGCAGATCCGTAAATTGTTGCTGCAATGGATAAGACTGTTTGAGGAGACATGTGGTGCGTGAGGGGAGATTTCTCATAAATTGGTGATAATTCGACCCAAGAAATTTCCTCTGAAATATTAGCTGTATGTGCATCGACAAAACAAATGCGTGGGTATTGAGAGATGGTTTCAGCCAATTCTGGGAAGATTTGTAAAATGAAAATCAAGTCCGCTGTGTCGTGATAAACTTCAATTGATGTCCCTGGATCATTTGGGATACTTTGTCCAAGTTGTTCAGCCAAATTTCTTAAGATATGCCAAGCAACACCATCATCTTGACGGTCTGCGTTTCCATATCCAATAATCAGTGGTTTCTTCACAACGAATTCAAAAATTAAATCCCCACTTCAATGGACGATTGCAACGAAGTGGGGTTATTTTTTAATCTCAAAACATTAATTCTTGGTTAAGGTAGTCACCAATTTGCCGTTCACATCAAATATTTCCAGCGAAATCGGCATCTTTCCGTAGGCATGGGTTGAACATGACAAACAGGGATCATGGGCACGAATTGCAGCTTCAACGCGGTTAAGCATACCCTCCTTTACATCGGGACCCTTCACGTACATTTTTGCCACGCTGTCCACAGCTTTACTCATAGCATAGTTATTATGTCCGGTTGAAACGATCAAATTAACTTTTGTGATCTGACCGGAGGAATTGATGTGATAATCGTGGATCAGTGTTCCACGCGGTGCTTCAATCACACCGACACCGCGGTCTTTCATATCTTTGGTCGTGTTGAGGATGTCGGTGCTTGATATGTCAGGGTCTTCAAGTAATTCTCGTGTATGCTCGACGGCGTAAAGGGTTTCTATTAATCGGGCATAATGGAAATAGAGTGTGTTTTCAATTGGGTTTCCATGATTAATAGCTTTGAAAATCTTCAATTCTGCATCTGCTAGAGGTGTATGAATTTTTTCTACAGCATTGCATCGGCCTAATGGACCCACTCGGTAAACACCTCCCGGGTATCCTAGCTTTTTATAGTAGGGAAACTTTAAGTATGACCAATTTTCAACATGCTCGTTAATGTAGTCAAGATAATCTCTGACGAAGAATTTTTCCCATTGAACGCCATCGGGTCCTATCATGCGGATTGGTCCTTCATAGAGCTCAAGACCGTTTTCTGGAGAAACCAATCCCATGTAGCCTGTTGGGAATACAGCAAATTTATTGACATCTTCGATATTTGCTTCTACCCAATCTTTTATGATTTTGATTCCAATTTGGGTTGTTTCAATTTCATGGTCAATTTGCGAAAGAATATATTCTTTTGATTTCTTTGTTAACGCTTTATTTACGCCACCTGGAATGGCAAAATTTGGATGAACACTCCGCTCACCCAATTCTCCAATTATGGATTGGCCAAATTTTCTTAATTGAACTGCACGGATTGTTAGTTCAGGATCGGCTTGAATAAGTCCAACTACATTCCTGATGGCTGGATCTGCATCA
Organism: uncultured Candidatus Brevefilum sp.; assembly: GCA_964633075.1. Taxonomy (GTDB): domain Bacteria; phylum Chloroflexota; class Anaerolineae; order Anaerolineales; family Anaerolineaceae; genus Brevifilum. The sequence goes on along the minus strand of CAZWDG010000299.1, from coordinate 750 downwards.
AAGCCAAGAAGTAAATCCGGTCCCGCAAGTTCAAAAAAATGCATACCATGACTTTGGATAATCTGACCCATATGCATCAATTCTCTTAATAAACTTGCTGGACGCGGGGGAGGTGACCCAAGCGCGTCTTCAGCGGCTTTGGCTGCTGCCAGGTGATGACTTACGGGACAAATCCCGCAAATACGAGGCGTTATTTGCTGCATCTCAAAGGCCATTCGCCCCTCGCAGAACTTCTCAAAACCTCTAAATTCGTTGACGTGAAAATAGGCATGATCAACTGTGCCATCTTCATTCAGATGAACAGTAACTTTTGCATGCCCTTCAATTCGGGTTACAGGTTCAATTGTAATTTTTTGTGTTATCATAATTACTCCTAATGCCAATCATTCAAATCGTCCTTAATGTCCGGAATCCGTCCCTGAGCTAATTCGCTGAGAACGTAAAATATTGTATCCGCGGAAGGGGCGCAACCTGGAACAAAGATATCAACTTTTACGACATCACTGATGGGTTTAACATGAACAGGAACAGCAAGTTCAGGATCGGACGGTATCTTACCACTTTCATCTGTACTTTCTGTCTCAACATACGCACGTTTGAGTGCTTCATCTGCACCATAAAAGTTCCGCATTGCTGGAACGCCACCGAAAACGGCACAGTCACCCAGTGCAACGAGAATTTTGCAGCGTTTGCGCATTTTTATGGCGACTTCTTCGTTATATGTGTTGCTGATTCCTCCCTCAAGAATAC
>CAZWDG010000298.1:0-3008 GCA_964633075.1 uncultured Candidatus Brevefilum sp. | reverse complement strand
ACAGATGTAGGGGCGACGCATGCGTCGCCCCTACGCCGCAATCAAATTTTTGCTTGTTGTGATATTCAACACTCTCAGGTAATCGTTTGACATGTGCCAAACTCTATGTTAATATGGTATTGAAACTACTTTTATGGAAGCAGTTTCAAGCCTCTATTCGACCTATATCTATCCGCTCATGTCCGCAAAACACAATCATCCCCCAACCATTTATGATGTTGCCAGAGCAGCAGGCGTCAGCATTTCGACGGTTTCACGTGTGATCAATGCCAGCCCGAATGTCAGTGATCCCACACGAGATCGGGTGCAGGAAGCCATTGATCGACTCAATTTTGTGCCCAAAGCTGAAGCTCGAGCACGCGCGATGAAAGATTTCGCCCGGATTGGTGTGGTCACGCCCTTTTTCACTGCTCCCGCCTTCGTTCAACGCTTGCGCGGTGTTGCCGAGGGGCTCTTCGGAACCCGTTATGAACTGACAATTTATAACGTTGAATCCATCGATCATCTTAATCATTATCTCGCCACATTGCCGATCACAGGACATCTTGAGGGCTTGATCTTACTCTCACTGCGCGTCAGTGATGAATCAGCCGCAAAACTGGTCAATAATAAACTTGAGACTGTTTTGATCGAATATCCAAGGCAAGATTTGAACACAGTTGAAATTGATGACATATCTGGTGGTGAAATGGCAGCAGATTTTCTTGTCAATAAAGGGCATCAACGCCTGGGATTTATTGGCGATACCACTGATTTAGGTGAGCATGCCATCCTGCCGATCACTTTGCGATTGAAAGGATTCCAAGAAGGCTTGACTAAAAAGGGATTATCGTTGTCAAGAGAATATATCTGCAAAACCCAGTATGATGTCAAGGACGCAGAAGAAAAGATTGAACCGATGTTGCGTCTTCCTGATCCCCCCACAGCGATTTTTGCAGCCACGGATTTACAGGCTATCGGCGTCCTTAATAAAGCGCGGCAGTTGGGAATCCGAGTTCCGGAGGATCTGGCAATTCTTGGATTTGACGACCTGGATGTCGCGGATTATGTGGGCTTAAGTACCATCCGCCAGCCCCTGGATGAATCCGGTCGCCTGGCAGTGGAGATCCTGCTCGCTCGCCTTAAAGATCCCACTCGTCCCTTGCGCCATGTTCGCCTGCCTTTAAGCCTTGTTGAACGCCGGACAACATGAGTATTCTTAACAGTTAGCATTTGGCGTCGATATCCTTATCATCGCGATAGGTTCGAAATTCGTAATTCCAGTATCAGACCTGATTACTTCGACATCAAGTATTGTCAGGTGATAGCCTCTGATTAGTCACCTGTGTTTCGACAGGAAGATTCATTAAGATGCAACACATCACGTATTGTTATGATAAATTAAAAAATTAGAAGATGATTCCAAGGTGACCTCATTAGTTAAAAATAGTCTCAATCCTCAAGAAGAAGCAGTTCGAACCCTTGACAGGCTGGTACCCCGTTTGGAAACCGTTTACGCCGACTTTATTGAAGGGGATTCCGTTCAGTGGAATGGATTCCGAAAACGCTTGAGGGATCATTTCCCATCCCTATTTACAATCCTTTTGCATCTCTATGGCGACCAGTATGATTTCTTTTATCATCTCGAAGTTTTGTTGAAAATTATCACAAAAGCCTGGATCACTCGATCGGATCGACTCAAAATACTGGATGCTGAACGAATGAAAGCCCCAAACTGGTTTCAGGATCACCAAATGTTAGGCGGGGTCTGTTACGTTGATCTATTTGCAGGTGATCTAACTGGAATCCGAACAAAAATTCCCTACTTCAAGGAATTAGGTCTGACCTATTTGCATTTAATGCCCCTTTTCCTCTCCCCAGAAGGTGAAAATGATGGTGGTTACGCCATCAGCAGTTATCGAGAGGTCGACCCAGCGTTGGGTACGATGGATCAGTTGCGCCGTTTGGCTGATGACTTGCGTGCGGAAGGCATCAGCCTGGTCCTCGATTTTGTCTTCAACCACACCTCCGATGAACATATCTGGGCTCAAAGGGCTCGTGCGGGGGATTTAGATTATCAAAAATATTACCGCATGTTCCCTGATCGGACCTTACCCAATGCTTATGAAGCCCACTTGCGTGAGATCTTTCCTGAGGAACACTCGGGTGCCTTCACTTATTTTGAAGACATCGATAAATGGGTCTGGACAACGTTTCACAGCAATCAGTGGGATCTAAATTACGCCAATCCAGTAGTTTTTAACCGAATGGCGGATGAGATGCTGTTCCTCGCCAATCAAGGTGTGGAAGTGTTGCGCTTGGATGCTGTGGCTTTCATTTGGAAATCCATGGGAACCAATTGTGAAAACCTGCCAGAAGCACACCTGATCATTCAAGCCTATAACACCATCGCTCGCATTGCTGCCCCTGCCCTGCTGTTTAAATCTGAAGCCATTGTCCACCCAGACCAGGTCGCAAAATACATTGACATGGGCGAATGCCAGCTTTCTTATAATCCGCTCTTGATGGCACTGCTTTGGAACACTCTGGCAACACGACAGGTTGACCTGTTAAGCTATTCCATGCAGGCGCGATTTGCCATCCCCAAGGGATGCGCCTGGGTGAATTATGTCCGCTGCCACGATGATATTGGCTGGACATTCTCTGATGAGGACGCGGCTTCGCTAGGGATTAATGCTTTTGATCACCGCCAATTTCTAAATGCTTTTTACACCGGACGATTTGAGGGCAGTTTTGGGCGAGGGTTGACCTTTCAGGAAAATCTTAAAACAGGCGATGCGCGTATCTCGGGTACGTGCGCATCCCTAGCAGGGATTGAGAAAGCCTTGAAAGAAGAGACCGTTGTGGAGGTCGAATTGGCTATTCGACGCATCCTTTTAATCCATAATGTCATCCTATCCATTGGCGGAATCCCCCTCATCTATCTTGGGGATGAAATTGGCATGCTTAATGATTACGGCTACCAAGGGGACCCTGCTAAGAGTGATGACAGCCGCTGGGTTCACCGC
>CAZWDG010000297.1:0-3020 GCA_964633075.1 uncultured Candidatus Brevefilum sp. | reverse complement strand
GTGTAATGATGATCAAGGGATTGATCATCTTAATAGTTGGAATCTTAGTAGCAGCACTCGTTGTTGGGCTGAAATTTGGCGTTGTGAGTTCCCATAAGAGCCGCTTTGCAGGACCGGTTTCTGTAGAAAATCCTCTCCCAGATGAATTGATTGTTGAATTGGAAGATTATGTTCAGAAGTTAATGAAATCTAACAATGTCCCAGGCGTTGCCATGGTATTTGTACAAGGAGATCAAATTGCCTATAGCAAAGGTCTCGGTGTACGCGATTTTGAAGCCAGAGAACCGATTACAACCGAGACTCTCTTTGGGATTGGTTCAGCTACAAAACCCATTACAGCTGCAGCCATCGCATCAATGGTTGATGATGACGTATTTGCTTGGAATACAAAGCTTACGGAAATATTGCCCTCATTTGCTTTATCAGACAAAGACACTACCGATAAGATAACTATTGAAGATACGCTTTGCATGTGCACAGGTGTTCCGCGTCGAATGGAACAAATCTCTGTGCGCTATAAAGAAATGTCTGCTGAAGACATAATTGAATCATTACAATCCATTCCACTTCAGGGCTCATTTGGTAGTAGCTATAATTATTCAAGTCGAATGGTGGCTGCAGGGGGATATATCGCCGCATTGGCAGCAGGCGGAGAGTATGGCAAATTGGCTGAAGCTTACGAATCTATGGTCCAGGAACATATCTTTGACCCATTAGAGATGAAGGCGTCAACTTTTTCGATCGAAGAAGCAATTTCCAGCGAAAATTATGCTATGCCTCATTATTCCGATTTGTCCGGCTCAACGGCAATTTCACCTGAAATCGAGGGGATCTTTACACCCATTGCCCCCGCAGGTGCAATGTGGTCGAATGCCGAGGACATGTCAAAATTTCTCATCATGCTGCTGAACAATGGGGTTTCATACAATGGGAAAAAAGTCATCTCTTCAGAAAACCTTGAACATCTATGGAAACCACGTGTGGCTGTAGATTCAAAGATTAGTTATGGGTTAGGTTGGAATATTGAAGATTATCATGGCCTGACTGTTTATTTTCACCCTGGAGGAACAGTCGGTTTTGCAGCTGAATTGGTGATTATCCCAGATCTAGATATTGGGTTTGTGTTGATGACAAACCAGCTTGATCAAATCTCACCAATTGGTAGGTTGGCAACCTATCGTTTAATAGAAATGCTCACTGGGAGTGAGCAAGTTTACGATCGTCAAATAGGCAAGACAGCACGCAATCTCCGATTTCAACTTATCCAATTAAATCTCGTCACCAGAAAAAAAGTAGACCCGGAAAAATTCACCCCATTCTTAGGAAAGTACCACAACGATATCTTGGGAGAAATTGAGCTTGTTCTTCATGATGACAACACTTTTTGGGTTGATTTCGGGGAATATGAATCCTCTGTGCGCCCGTTAATCTTTGAGGATAACCAATTGATCTTCTTTGAAAGTGTGTTTGTTGGTAAGACATTGACACTAAAAATTCGTTCTGATGGAAACAGAATTATCCAATGGGCTGGGGATGAAGCTTTTTACTCCTTTAGTGACTAAAAATCTGATGATTATTATCTCAATCACTAAAGTAATCGAAGTAAAACCCATTAACCTTAGTTTTACCTAAGCGTTGAAATCACCAACCTATTCTGAGAAGGATTTAGGGGACACCTGGGATCTATCGATCATACATTAAAACCGTCCAAGACATATCTTGGACGGTTTCGATACCCTCGGAGCGACTCGAACGCTCAACCTACTACTCCGCAAGCAGTTGCTCTATCCATTAAGCTACGAGGGCTTTTAGGCGTGTAGATTCTATTCGATTAATCCTTTTCGGTCAAGGTATCTATCTTCAGTGCGAGGGTTACGCATCACCGTCATCCACCAGGGTACCGACCCGTTTACCTCGCAGGGCATCCGGCAGGGCTTCCTCATCCCACAGGTTCAAAACCAGTATCGGCAGCTTATTCTCCATGCAAAGAGAGACCGCTGTGCTGTCCATCACCTCCAGGCGAAGGTTGAGCGTGTCAATATAGGAAAGGTGATCAAACTTTTTAGCATCAGGGTGCCTTTTTGGATCCTTATCATAGACCCCATCCACCTTGGTGGCTTTGATCACAACATCCGCATCAATCTCCATCGCCCGCAGGGCTGCTGCCGTGTCGGTTGAAAAATAAGGGTTGCCGGTGCCGCCACCAAAGATCACCACCCGACCCTTTTCTAAGTGGCGGATGGCTCGCCGCCGAATATAGGGCTCAGCGACGGAGTGCATCTCAATCGCAGATTGTACCCGGGTGACCACACCAATCCGTTCAAAGGCATCCATCAGTGCCAGGGCATTCATGACCGTCGCCAGCATGCCCATATAGTCAGCAGTCGCCCGATCCATACCGGCATGTCTGCCGCTCTGGCCGCGCCACAGATTGCCTGCTCCGATCACAATCGCCACATCTACATTCATCTCATGAACTTGTTTGACACGTTGCGCAATATGCGTTGCCTTGATGGGGTCGATCCCAAAGCCTCCCTCGCCTGCCACAGCCTCGCCGCTTATCTTGAGCAGGGTCCGCTTGTAAACTAATTCATTCTCAATTCCACTCATGATCACTCCAGGATTTGGTTGATCTCATTATATTATAAAAAAGGCCAACACTTTGGTTGGCCTTGAGAGATTTATTCTTCAGTCTCTTCTTCAACACCAGACTCGGCGCCAAGTTGCCAGCGGACGAACCGCCGGACGACCAGATTCTCACCAAGCTTGATCACCTGCTTGTTGATTAAATCCTGGACCGTCATGCTGTTATCGCGCACATAAGGTTGGTTCAATAATACTGACTCTTCCTTATACTTCTTGATATACCCTTCCACAATCTTAGGGAGGATCTTTTCGGGCTTTCCCTCTTCCCTGGCACGCGCTTCGGCTATTCTCATTTCGTGATCGATGACGGATTGGGGAATATCCTCTTCCTTGATATACAGCGGATTTGCAGCCGCAACCTGGAGGGCCAATTC
>CAZWDG010000296.1:0-3073 GCA_964633075.1 uncultured Candidatus Brevefilum sp. | reverse complement strand
CTGTTGGGATGTCCACTAAACCCCCCACCGGCGATCACAGCACCAATAACACCTGATGTCACCCAGTTCCCGCTGTAGCCTCCAATCAGGTTTGGGCTGTTGGCATTCTGCTGGGTCCATAAGCCAGGCAGTGCCAGGGCATAGGGCGCCGGGCTGAGAGGCTGGCGCGGCGAAAGGGCTTGATAAGTTCCGCTCCCCGTTGGGCAGCGCACCTGGATAGCCAGCCAACGAGCCTCACCGTTGAATGCGTCCTGACCGAAGTCCAGCAGTACGGTAAATAAGCCGTCCACCACATTAACCCCCGTGAAATTAATGGTTGTACTGACTTGTGTTCCAACTGTCACGGCATCATAAAGGCTGAACTTGAAATCACAGGTGCCAGAATGGGGTTCATCGTTGATTTTGAGCTGCCCCTGGTAGGTGAAGCTGGTGCCAACGAGGGCGCGCTCATCTGTCTGACTCAGCCCTGAGCTGGATATCAAGATGCACAATAACAGGGCGGCCACTATACTCTTAAAAATATGCTTGATGTTCATTTTTATCTCCTTATGCTATTAGCTGATAGCTCATAGCTGATCCCCTTACGGGGACTTCGTAGCTGATAGCTAATAACTATTCACCATTCACCATTCACCATTCACTATTCACTAATATCCAATACCTAATACCAAGTACCCAATACCAAATACCCAACAGGTTGTCAATTGATGGATACAAATCAAGACCTTTTGCTCCTTTCTTCCTGCAGCAATCCCTCGATAAAAGCTTTTAACATCAACCAATCGCGAAAATAACGCACTTCGCCAGTGCCGACGTGCTGAACCTTGCCGCGCCAATCCAAATGTCCATCTCCCTGATCTTCCGGCCAAAAACGGAGGGTGAACAACTGTGAATGAGTCGATGTTGTGTCGGGATCTTTTTGGGTGGACATTTCGCAAGCCTTTCTACCCCTGGATACCGAGCATTTGGTGGATGAAGGCAGAGAGGGGCGTCCCAAGCACGCCAAACATGTGCGCCATCGCCTCCATCGGGATGACCGAATCATAGGTCTCCAGCGCAGCCAGGACAGGCGGCACCATCTCCGGTAGGAGGGGGATCGGATCACCTGGGGCGACAAACTGCAGGGGCAAGACCTTCCCAAGCGCTTGCTCAAAAGCCGTCACAATGCTCCGCCAGGTGAGCGGTTCAGGACCACCCAGCGCCAGGCGCTGGTTCATCGCAGCTGGATGCCCAATGGCAGCCACAGCATAGTCAGCCACATCCCCCACTGAGATGAGGGAATGCGAGCGGTTGCCCTCTCCGACCAGGGTGATGGGTTGATGGGCTTGTAAGGGGATGCCGACGACCATGCTGACCCAGGCCTCATAGTAGAAGTTAGGCGCTAGGATGGTATAGGTCAGCCCGCTTTCGGTCAAGGCCTTTTCGGTTTCGGCTTTAGCCTGGAAGAGGGGCACCGGGCTGTTCGGACTCGCACCCAGGAAGGATGTGAAGATGAACTGCTGTACACCTGCGCCACCAGCGGCTTGAATCAAATTGCGGTTACCCTGGCGATCGACCGTATCGACGCTGTCCGCCCCGCTGCGCATGGCTGAGTTGGCGGTGGTGATGAGGGTGTCGATCCCATCACAAGCCCCATCGAGTGTGTCGCGATCCTTAAGGTCGCCATAGAACGGCTCAGCTCCCGCTTCGATTAAAGCCTTGGGCGAGGTCGCCATCCGTTCCAGTGCCATGCCCTCCGCTGGGGAGTCGTGACGTACCAGGATGCGCACCTCCTTGTCATCTGCCAATAATTTTTGGGTGATCAAGCCACCCAAGATGCCCGTTGCACCTACGACCAGAATCATCCTACACCTCCGTGAATACATATTGAGTGGACTGAAAACGCATTTTGTTCACGCCCTGCAGTACGCTTGGTCTGCAGGGCATTTTTGGATTTATTTTTTGAGATCTTTGCGGAACAGGAACAACAGGACGGAGAAAATCGCATTGACGATCAAGGGGATCCCCGCGCTCATGAAGCTTGCCATGCCTGTGATCAGTTGAATTGCGAAGATGATCACATGGCCAATGGTCAGGACGAGGATCACCAGGGACAGTTTGGATAGACCGTCCCCGCCTTGTGCGGCTAGGAAAGCCGTGAAGGCAAAGGTCAGTACCACCTGTCCATACAACATGGTTAGCGCTCGATCTGGCAGCGATGTAGCGAACATTGTTTCAGCAACTTTTGGCAAAAGCAAGAATAAGACTCCTGTTACGGTCATCCAAACCCCGATGACATATAAGATAATTTTTAACCTTTTACTCATGATGACACTCCTTTTTGCTAGATTTTGGATTTTTCCAGCTTATTTTAGGTAAAAACAGGCTGTTTAATGACATCATAGCAAATCAAGCGTTTGAAAAGCGTTTGATGGAGGGGAAATTTTGAGAAAAAGGGAGGAATTTTGAAAATTGGTAAGGAATTTGGATCACGGATGGTTAAACCGCAACCTAGGTGACAACCGGTCCTCATCAAAGCGAATTACCTTCCTGATAAATAAAACCCTTCCATATTGAAACTGATAAATCGGAGCTGTCTCAAAAGTAGGGGATAACTCCAGGATGGTGGGATGCGTTTTTGGCTAAGTTAATTGTTCGAGTCGGACTCCTGACTAAGCGTAGGTAATTTATTGAAATGAGACCCTCACCTCAATCCTCTCCCTCCGTGAGGGAGAGGAGGAAAGATTTGAATTTTTTAGGAAGAGATTTCTCTTAAAGGGGAAAAATGATCATTGGCAGGGTGAGGGTTTCATATAATGATGGGAGGAGGCAGGGGGTGGGTTGGATTTAGTTTATCAGCAATTACCCAAATGACGTGTGCTTCGATTTGGACTGCACGTACTTTCACCTTTGCCTAAATCGTTTTTAGTGCTTTTGCGCCAACCTCACTCAAGATTCCAAGGGGAATCTCGCGGGCGAGGGCTGATGACCATTCAGTGCGCAGCCTCCTGTAAGGACCATTCGCCAATAACCATTCACGTTTTTACTGGCATGGACGCCGGTGCGATCAAAATGCTTGCAACCTAAGTAGGGG
>CAZWDG010000295.1:0-3074 GCA_964633075.1 uncultured Candidatus Brevefilum sp. | reverse complement strand
ACAATATTCGTGTAAGTGCTGATATGACTATATTAAGATAAATTCCAAGAAAAATAAAGTGGAAAATTTCGGAGAGATCTCATTCATCGCATTATTACGTCGACTACACAAATATTTTCTAATCTTGAAATTAAAAGCTTAATGATTAACTTTTTCCTTTCAGCTTTCAGCCTTCATCTTTCAGCTTTTTTTCTTTCAGCCTTCACCTTTCAGCTTTCCCTTTCAGCTATAACTTTTCACTCTTTCCCATTCAGATTGCCTTATGTTACACTTTAACCCATGTTCAAACCATCAAAAGCTCTCCTTTTCCTAACCCTGGTGGCAATAATCCTGGCCGCCTGCACCCAGCCCACCACAACCGAGGTGCCCAGCCCGCCTACCCTTACATCCACAGTTGAAGATTCCTCGACTCGCGAGATCCCCATCCCTATCACTACCGAATCCCTCATCTCCCCATCACCTCAAGACTTGATCAGTGAAGGGGACCATGCATTATTTGTCGGTGATTATGAAACCGCTCGAAAAATTTTTGAATCCGCACTATCAGTCGCGAGTGACCCGCAGGTGCGCTCTCAAAGCCAGTTAGGCCTTGGACAGGCGCTCTACCAGATGGAAAACTTTGGTGCCGCCCGTAACGATTTTGCACAAGCCGCACTGTCTGAGAACCCAACCATTGCTGGACGCGCCAGTTACATGTTGGGGAAGACCTACACCCAGCTTGAACGTTATTCAGAAGCGCTGCAAGCCTATGATGCCTACCTGGATCTGCGTCCTGGCATCTTGGACTCCCATGTCCACGAGCTGCGTGCCGATCTTTTCACCACGATGGGTGACAGCCAAAACACCATTACCGCCCTCGAACAGGCTTTCCGTACGGATCCATCAGGGGGTAGCGAATCTTTGGCGGTCAAGATTGCAATAGCTTACCAAAACGCCGGCCAGGAGGACACCGCTTTAAGCCTCTATCAAGATATCGCCAACACAACCACAGACGACTATACGAAAGCGGAGATGGACCTACGCATTGGCCAGATCTACCTAGGGCGCGAGCAGCCAGACCAGGCTTACCCCTATTTACTAGATGCGGTCAACAACATCCCCTATGCCTATGATTCCTACACCGCCCTCGTGATCCTGGTCGAAGCCGGTGTTCCGGTGAATGAATACCAGCGCGGGCTGATCAATTACAATGTCGGCAATCATGCCCTGGCGATCGAAGCCTTCAACCGCTACATAGATGGCAACCCTGAAACAAACGCTGATGCAGCCTTACATTACAAAGCCCTGGCAACACGCGCTTTGCAAGCTGCTGATTCGGCGCCGGAATATCAACAAGCCATTGATCTTTGGGAACAGCTCATCCTTGACTACCCGGTCAGTGAGTATTATGTGGATGCCTGGGAGGAGATCGAATTCACGCTTTGGGCTTATCTGGACGAACCGCAATTGGCAGCAGAACACGCGCTGCGCTATGTGGCACAAAGACCCGAATCCTCCGCAGCACCGGACTTCCTATTCCTTGCTGCTCGTTCTTACGAACGGGCTGATATGCTGCAGGAAGCTGCCAACACCTGGGCGCGTATTGCCAGTGAGTACCCCGATTCAACTGAGGCTTTTCGCGCCACCTTTTTCGCTGGTATCGCCTATGTGCGCATGGGAGATTGGATTGAGGCCCAAACCCACTTCTCACGATCACTGGTATTGTCCAGTGACCCCGCCCAGGAAGCTGCGGCACATTTGTGGATTGGTAAGTGCCAGGAAGCGCTGGGGGATATCAGTACTGCACTCGATAGCTGGAAAATCGCCCAAACAGCCGACCCATTCGGTCATTACAGCATACGCGCTGAGGACTTATTGATCGACCAGGGCGTCTTTACACCGCCTCAATCCTATAAGCTGGACCCAGATCTCACCCCATACCGGATGGAAGCAGAGGCCTGGTTGAGGCAAACCTTTAACCTGCCCCCCGACACCAACCTGGAAAGTCCGGGGTTACTGGTGAACGACCCACGTTTTCAAAGGGGATTGGAGTTTTGGTCTCTGGGGAATTATCAAGCCGGAAGGAATGAGTTTGAAACCTTGCGAACCGATTTGTCAAATGATCCTGCCCAAACATTTCGATTGATCCCAAGTCTGGTCGAGATTGGGCTTTATCGTTCAGCTCTGGTAGCCAGCACCGAGTTGCTGAAAATGGCAGGTCTGGAAGGTGCAGCCGCCTTAGAAGCCCCAGCGTTTTTCTCGCGTATCCGTTTTGGCGCTTACTACCTGGATTGGCTGATTCCAATTGCCACATCCGAGGGCTTCTCCCCGCTGTTATTATTATCCATCATCCGGCAGGAGAGCACCTATGAAGGATTTATCAGCTCAGGCGCGGGGGCACGTGGCCTGATGCAGATTATGCCCGCCACCGGTGCAGAACGGGCAGCGGAATTAGGCTGGCCCGAGAATTACACCGTTGAAGATCTCAACCGCCCCTATGTCAGCCTGATCCTGGGGACCACCTACCTGAAGCAGCAGCGTAATTACTTCGGTGGAGACCTGTTCGCCATGTTGGCAGCCTATAACGGCGGTCCTTGGAATACAATTGTCTGGAAGGAATTAACTGTAAGCGACGATCCAGACCTGTTCCTGGAGGTGGTCCGGATTGAGGAAACGCGCAACTACATCCGGCTGATCAACGAGATTCATTATATTTACAAGTGGTTGTACGGGGAGCAGGAAGATCGGTAAGTTATTCTGTCACTGCGAGTGCCCGTTCTCGTGAATGGTGAGTTGTGAGTAGTGAATGGTGAATAGTCTGAAGTGGGATCCATTCACAATCAACATTTAATTGCCGGCATGGTTCCAAAAACAATTCCTATAACGCATCATTTGTTGGGACACGGCACGCCGTGCCCTTTATTAATTATTAAATAAAGAGGATGTTGAAAATCAATTAATGGTCATCAAATCCCCCTCTAAATATCAAAAATAATTTCCAATTAAATAAATAATTTCAATAACACATCAAAATGTAAGGGCGGATTTCTATGTCCGCCCTGCGTATCGCCCTTCGGGTTGGGCGACCACAGAGG
>CAZWDG010000294.1:0-3078 GCA_964633075.1 uncultured Candidatus Brevefilum sp. | reverse complement strand
ATTCCAAATCACCCTGTTAAAATTCCTGGTTCTTTTAAACAAATTGATTTTGTCAAGGAGAAAGTCCTCGTTGAGGTTCAATTTGGCAAATATGCATTTATGTTTTATGATATGGCAAAATTTCAATATTTCTTCAATGAAAATAAAGCTGATGTGGGAATTGAAATTGTACCATGCCATTACCTCTCAAAAGAAATGTCTTCTGGTGTCTCGTATGGAGAACAATTGGTTTATGACATTGAGAGATTAAAACGACATTTTCCAGCAGTTCCTGTTAAGGTTATCTTAATTGATGCTGAAAATAATCCTTAACAACATTTACAAGATAACAGAATCTTTACATAGAAGTATTTAGAGAATGAATCCCATGACCAAACCCCTAAAAATTGTGATCCCAATGGCTGGTCTCGGCACCCGCTTACGCCCCCTCACCTGGAGCAAGCCCAAACCCCTGGTATCTCTGGCAGGACGGACCGTCCTGGACCATCTCCTGAATATGTTCCGCTCCGTCCCTGATCTGGGTGCTTCTGAATTCGTATTTATCCTCGGCCCAACGATGGGGGACCAGATCCAGAATCATATTGCTGCTCACTACCCTGTTTGGCGTGTTAATTACGCCGTCCAGCCGGAGATGAAGGGTCAGTCCGATGCCTTTTGGCAAGCGCGTGACCTCCTGCATGGACCCATGCTGATGGCTTTCTCCGACACCCTCATCGAAAACGATTTCTCCTTCCTTGACCGTGAGGAAATGGACGGGGTGGCATGGGTCAAGCCCGTCCCTGACCCGCGTCGGTTTGGCGTGGCCGAGGTGGACGGTGCTAATATGGTCACACGCCTGGTTGAAAAACCGCAGGATATCAGCAATAACCTGGCCGTTGTCGGCTGTTATTACTTCAGAGAAGCAGAGGATTTGATTGCAGCCATTGAAGAACAATTTAAGCGGGATATCTCCCTGAAAAATGAGTATTATCTGGCAGATGCCATCAACATCATGCTTGAGGGAGGCTTGAGAATGCGCACGGAAATGGTTGATGTCTGGCTCGATGCGGGCACTTTCGAAGCACTACTCGAAACCAATCGCTTCTTTCTTGAACATAGACGAGGGAGCGATGAAGACCAGACCCATCTCGAGGACACCACCATCCTCCCACCCGTCCATATCCATCCTGAAGCTAAGGTCAGCCAATCCACCCTTGGCCCCAACCTCTCACTCGGCGCTGGTTCCGTGGTGAGAGGCAGCATCCTGAAGGACTCAATTATCGGACCCGGTTGCCGCATCACAGATTGTCGTTTAGCGAACAGCATTTTAGGATACAACGTGGCGATCAAGGGACAATCGGGTCAGTTCATCCTCGGTGATGATTCACAGGTGACCGGATGAACCCACAAGTAACCTGCTACGCGGGCAGCACCTACCCGGAACATCCACGTGCCTTTACATGGGAAGGTGAGCATTACACCATCCAGGAAATCCTTCAGCGCAGAAGAGAACCTGAAAGTCTTGGCTTTCTCGTGCGTTGTGCACCCGATGACATCCTTTTTGACTTGATTTATTTTATCGATCAAGATCATTGGGAGATCTACCCCAAAGGGACCCTGCCAACTGAAAGCCATTATCAGCCAAAACCAACCAATCAAGGAGAGTAAATGCCTAAAAGCTATTTGTCCAGGACCGTGCGTTCCCTCAAACCCTCAGGAATCCGGAAATTTTTTGATATTGCAGCAACCATGGAGGATGTGATTTCATTAGGAATTGGCGAACCGGACTTTACCACCCCGCAGCCAATTATCGATGCTGGCATGCGTTCACTACAAGCTGGGGAAACGCACTACACTTCTAATCACGGTCTTTTCCCACTACGCCAGGCAATTGCTGATCACCTGGAAAAACTGTATGGCGTCCAATATGATTCCCATACTGAAATCATCGCAACAGTTGGTGTGTCAGAAGCCCTATACCTGACCTTCACGGCCATGCTTGACCCGGGAGATGAAGTCATTATCCCAACCCCTTGTTTCGTTTCCTATCAGGCTGAAGTCAGCCTGGCGGGCGGAAAGCCAGTCGAAATTTACACCACCATGGAGGATGATTTTCAACCAAACCCGGCGATCATCGAAAAAGCGATCACCCCTCAAACAAAAGCAATCCTCCTCGGCTATCCCAACAATCCCACCGGTGCGGTTGTCAGCCGTGAAAAACTGCAGGAGATTGCTGACCTGGCAGAAAAATATGACCTGGTAGTCATATCCGATGAAATCTACGATCGCCTGGTTTACGAACATCAGCATGTGTGCTTTCCTTCCTTATCTGGCATGCGGGAACGAACCCTTCTCCTGGGTGGTTTTTCAAAGAGTTATGCCATGACCGGCTGGCGGATAGGTTATGCCGCTGGTCCCGCCAGTCTGATTGGAGGTCTGGTGCGCATTCACCAATATTCGGTCATGTCCGCCCCGACGATCTCCCAGTACGCTGCTTTGGAAGCGTTAAAAGTGGGTGAGCCCTATATCCAGGAGATGGTTACCGAGTATGACCGCCGTCGAAAATTGATCTATCAGGGGATGAATGACCTTGGCCTGCCAACCTTTGAACCCCATGGTGCTTTTTACGTCTTTCCCAGCGTCCATAATACCGGATTAAGTGATGAAGCATTTGCTGAAAGACTCTTGAAGGAAGAGAGGGTCGCCGTTGTGCCTGGTTCTTCCTTTGGTGATGCTGGAACTGGCTTTATCCGCTGTTCCTATGCAACCCGTTATGAATTAATCGAAAAAGCCCTGGAAAAAATCGGTAGCTTCTTGAAAAGAATCTAAACCCAAGCAAGGAATGAGCACAGACGCACTAGTGAAGTCCTCGAACACGAATACCTGCTTCACCAGTAATTAGGTGTAAAAATGAAACCCGATTACACAGCTGATATCGGCCTGGAAGTTCATGCCGAACTGCAGACACAGTCAAAGATGTTTTGCGCCTGCCCGGTGGTCGACCTGACCCAAACCCCACCCAACACGTCAGCCTGTCCCATCTGTGCAGGGATGCCAGGCACCCTGCCTACTGTCAACGCCCAGGCGGTGTCGATGGCC
>CAZWDG010000293.1:0-3088 GCA_964633075.1 uncultured Candidatus Brevefilum sp. | reverse complement strand
TAGGACTAGATCGTCCTTATCTGGTGCAATTAGGCGATTTCCTATATCACGCTTTTATCAAATTTGATTTTGGAAATTCTTGGATTTTCGATGTGCCCGTTTTCGAAGAAATGGCGAATCGCTTACCTCGCACCTTGATCATAGGCTTATCAGCTATGGTGTTGAATGTCACTTTTGGGTTGCTGATGGGGATCTTTGCCGGTACGCATGAGGGCAAATGGCAGGACTCAGCTGTCATGGCAATCGCCATGGTGTTTGTCTCCACGCCTGATTTCTGGGTTGCTTTGATGATGATCGTGCTTTTTTCATTAAAGTTAGGCTGGCTGCCACCCTATGGTCTTGGGGGGCCGGAAAATTATATCATGCCAATTATTTGCGCATCCCTATCCGGAATGGCCGTCAATGCTCGGCAGACACGTTCCAGTATCCTTGAAGTCTTCCGTGAGGATTACATTACCACTGCTCGAGCAAAGGGGCAAGCCGAAAGGATCGTCGTCCGCAAGCATATGCTCCCAAATGCTCTAATCCCAATTATTACCTCAGTTGGGACTGGTTTTGCTCGAATTGTGGCTGGTTCGGCTGTTATTGAGAGTGTATTTTCCATTCCT
Organism: uncultured Candidatus Brevefilum sp.; assembly: GCA_964633075.1. GTDB lineage: Bacteria > Chloroflexota > Anaerolineae > Anaerolineales > Anaerolineaceae > Brevifilum. The sequence continues at coordinate 2,480 of CAZWDG010000293.1, read as the reverse complement.
GGCGTTGGTTTGTATATGTTGAATGCGATTGGTAGCCGTGATTACCCAGCTATTCGTGGCAGCATCCTGTTTTTTGCTGCCTATACCGCAATCGTCATGCTAATTGTAGATTTGATTTACGCCTACATTGATCCACGCATCAAAGCTCAATATTCAGGTAGAAGGTAGGTCCATAAAGATGATATCAAACCGACTCGTTCGTAACGGAAAAACACGAGACGAATTTCAAAAGACATCCCTTTTTCGGGAGACAATAGAGAGGTTATGGGCACACGCAGGTGCTAGATTTGGTGTAATTCTCCTTACTCTGATTGTTCTTGCTTGCGTGTTTGCACCTCTAATCGCGCCATATGAATACAATGAAATGGATTTATTGAATATGTACAAATCCCCAAGTAAGCAGCATCTGCTTGGTACCGATGGTCTTGGTCGTGACCTATTAACGCGGTTGCTTTATGGTGGACGCTATTCGCTTTCGTTAGGGTTGCTAACAGCTCTATTTGGTGGCTCTATTAGTGTGATCATCGGAAGTATTGCTGGTTATTTCGGAGGTAAGACGGAAGTTCTGATCATGCGGATGATAGATATCTGGTCTTCACTTCCTGCAATGCTGATGGCTATTCTTATCTCTGCGGTTCTTGGTGCAGGTTTTTTCAACACGATCCTGGCGCTATCCTATGGTGAAGTGCCACCAGGATCCCGTTTAATTCGTGCTCAAATATTGAAAGAACGAACCAAGGAATATCTGGAGGCGGCAGAAGCAATTAATTGCTCAAAATTTGCAATCATGTTCCGCCACTTGCTCCCTAATGTTATCGCACCATTGCTTGTCCATATGACTATGGGAATTGGGTTTGCTATCACATTAGCCGCTGCCCTGAGCTTCATTGGCTTGGGTATCCAACCACCCACCCCTGAATGGGGAGCAATCTTGGCGGATGGACGTGCCCATATCCTCAATTATCCTTATCTGGTTATGTTCCCAGGAGCGCTCATTTCCCTGACAGTTTTCTCCATCAACTTGATTGGTGATGGCTTGCGGGATGCCCTTGATCCAAAACTGCGCAGATAACAAACAAGGATCTGAATCCATGATGAATGAAAATAATAAATTGTTATCCATACGTGATTTAGAAGTCATCTATACTTCAAGAAAAAAATTGTCCATGCAGTCAACGGGGTATCTCTTGACATTAAACAGGGTATCACCCTGGGTTTGGTAGGTGAAACTGGTGCTGGAAAAACGACCATTGCTAAGTTGATCCTCCGTATCCTGCCAGATCCTCCGGCAAAAATACTCAAGGGAGAAATTTACCTTGATGGAAAAGATCTTTTGAAGATGCCCGAAAAAGAAATGCTTAAAATTCGGGTGAAAAAATTGCGATGGTCTTTCAAGATCCAATGACCGCGCTCAATCCCCTCATGACCTTTGGCGATCAAATTATCGAAGGCTTAATGCTTCACAACAATTATAGCAAAACCGAAGCAACCAATGAAGCCAAAGACTTATTGGAGATGGTTGGCATATCCGCGGAAAGGCATAAAGGGTTTCCTTTTGAGTTTTCAGGAGGTATGAAGCAACGTGTTGTTATCGCCATGGCGTTGGCTTGTAATCCTGAACTGCTGCTGGCGGATGAACCCACCACTGCGTTGGACGTCACCATTCAAGCTCAGGTCCTGGAATTAATCAACACGCTTAGGTCTAAATATAAAACCTCCATGATTTTAATTACACATGATCTTGGGGTGGTCGCCCAGTTCAGTGATTACGTAGCGGTTATATATGCCGGTAAGATCATTGAGTACGGCAATAGAGAGGATATTTTTATCAATACGGCGCATCCTTATACACTCGGACTTTTAGCGTCACTCCCTAACCTGAATGTAGATTCTTCACGCTTAAAACCAATTCCGGGCAGTATGCCAGACCCAACGAATTTACCGCAGGGTTGTGCCTTCCATCCGCGCTGTCCATGGGTTATCGATGATTGCAGAAGCGAAGATATTCCCATTGTTGAAATTGCCCCCGGTCACCTTTGCCGTTGTATTAATTTAAGATAAGAAGGTCAATTTATGCTACCACTCATGGAAGTCAGAAATCTAAAAAAATACTTTAAAGTCTCTACCGGCTTACTCCATGCCGTCGACAATGTTTCCTTCACGATCAACAAAGGTGAAACCCTGGGCGTTGTGGGTGAATCGGGGTGTGGAAAAACAACTTTAGGCAGAACCATCATCCGCTTACAGGATGCAACTGATGGTAATATTCTCTTGAATGGAAATGATATTACTCATGTCAGGGGGAATAAGTTGAGAGAAGTCCGTGAGAAAGTACAGATTGTCTTCCAGGATCCATACTCCTCGCTTAATCCCCGACAAAGAATTGAAACCACCATTGAGGAACCTCTAAAAAATGCTCATCGCTATTCCAGAGCAGAAATTAAAGAAATGGCTGCAAATATAATGGACCTGGTTGGGAT
>CAZWDG010000292.1:0-3089 GCA_964633075.1 uncultured Candidatus Brevefilum sp. | reverse complement strand
CCAATGCACTGGGTGGCTTAGGCTTAGGAATGTAATCAGCGGATGCGTACCCTACCCGAACCCGTTCAAAAACTGGTGGATGCCTTAGCCCGTCTTCCTGGGATCGGGCCAAAGACCGCCTCGCGATTAGCCTTCTATTTATTGCGCGCTCCCGAAGAACTCTCTCAGAGCCTGTCCGAAGCGCTGATTGGCATCAAACAGGACACAGGACTATGCGAAGTTTGCTTTAATATTACCCGGAAGGATGCAAAAATATGTGAGGTGTGTGCCAGCGAGCAGCGCGATCGCAGGCTGTTGTGCGTGGTGGAAGAGCCGATGGACGTGCTGGCGATTGAAAAGACCGATGGTTACAACGGCCTCTACCATGTCCTTCACGGCGTTCTCTCCCCAATTGAGGGCATCGGTCCCCAGGATTTAAAAATTAGCGAGCTATATGAGCGCATTAAAAGGGGCGATTTTACAGAAGTGATCCTGGCTACCAATCCCAGCATGGAAGGTGACGCTACCGCCATGTACCTCCACGAGCGGCTCAGTGACTTCAACTTGCGCATAACCCGCCTGGCGCTGGGCTTACCAGTTGGCGGTGACCTGGAATACGCCGACCAAAATACGCTCCTGCGTGCGCTTGCTGGCCGGCAAAACCTCGATTAATCCATAAAAATCGCCCTCGAATTATTGGCGCTCCATCAAGAGCGCTTTTTTCTTTAGATCCCAGGGATTTCTGGTTTTGAATATTCCTGGCAGTCTTATTATAAAATCCCGGGGATCCCAATATTCTGACTAATAACCCAGTTATAATTACATTTACAATAAGAAATAAACTAAGTGAAAGGCATCGATAATGGCAGAAAAATTGGTCGTTTATGATTCAGTATTTGGCAACACAGCAAAGATTGCTGAAGCGATTGGCGAAGCATTGGGAGATAAACCTGTCAGGAAGGTCACCGACGTGAGGCCAGAAGATCTTGAGGGTTTGCAGATCCTCTTTATCGGTTCGCCCACGCGTGCCTTCAATCCCACCCCTGCGACGATGACATTCATCAAAAATCTTGGACCTAATGCCTTGAAGGGCGTAAAAGCGGCTGCATTCGACACGCGTATCCCCGAAGATCAAACGAATTCAGGCATCCTGCGGTTGATGGTCAAGCTATTTGGTTATGCGGATAAGAAAATCGCTAAAGCCTTAACCCAGGTTGGCGCAGTCTTAGCGTTGGAAAACGCTGGCTTTGGCGTCACCGGCACAGAAGGTCCCCTGGTGGAAGGTGAACTGGATCGCGCCAAAGCCTGGGCAAAGGAAATATTACAGGCATAAACATGTCATCAATGAAGATTGACAAACACGTTTCAAAGAAATTCTTTATAAAATGATAACAGAAGCAATCCTGCGATAATTGGAGGTCGATATGAATTGGCGGGTTCCACTGGCAGATTTGGATTATGGCGTTGATGAAGAACAGGCCGTGCTGGACGTTTTACGCTCCAAATGGCTCACGATGGGCGAAGTCACCCAGGCCTTTGAGAGCAAATTTTCTAAAATTACTGGATGCAAACATGCCATCGCGGTCGCAAACGGCACACAGGCGCTCCATTTAGCCTGCACAGCCCTGGGTATCGGTCCTGGAGATGAGGTCATCGTCCCTTCCCTATCCTTTGTAGCGACAGCCAATGCCGTCTTGTATTGCGGCGCGAATGTGCGTTTTGCAGATATCCTCGGACCCGACGAGTTGACGATCGATCCGCAGTCGATTGAAGCGAATATCACCCCTAAAACCAAAGCCATCATCGTCATGCACTACGCCGGCTACCCCTGCCGCATGCCTGAGATCATGGCCATCGCTGAAAAATATGATTTGCCTGTGATTGAAGACGCAGCCCATGCGCCAGGGGCAAGTTTGGATGGAAAAGGACTGGGGACATGGGGAGAGATCGGCTGTTTCTCCTTCTTCTCCAATAAAAACCTCTCCACAGGCGAGGGCGGTATGGTCACCTGCAACCGGGATGATCTGGCAGCGAAAATCCGCCTGCAGCGCTCCCACGGTATGACCACCCTGACCTACGACCGCCACAAGGGGCATGCCTTCTCCTACGATGTGGTTGATCTTGGTTATAACTATCGCATCGATGAGATCCACGCCGCCCTTGGGATCCAGCAGGTAAAAAAGCTGAAGGAGAATAATGCAAAGCGCCAGGCCTTGACCCATGCTTATTGGAATGCTTTTGAAGACCTTGAGATTGGCTTACCCTTTAAACAGAGAAAGGAGGGCAATCCCTCTTTTCATATCTTCCCAATCTTGTTACCCAGCGATGTTGATCGCCAATCTTTCATGAGCGGATTGCGGGATGCCGGCGTTCAATCGAGCATTCATTACCGACCCATCCACACCTTCAGCGTTTATCAGTCAATATATGGAAAAATCTCCTTGCCGGTAACTGAAACGACCGCCGAACGGGAAGTCACCCTCCCTCTCTTCCAGACCATGACGGAGGACCAATTTTCAATCGTGGTCGGAGCAGTCAGGAACTTGCTAAAACGATCATAGATTGCCTTAATTAACGACAAAACCCCCTGCTTTGGAAATTAGCAGGAGGTTTTTTTCAATCTAATCAGCCTAGTAAATAAGAAAAGGAAAGCCCTCAATATAAGGAATACAGCCTTCAGGCTGCTTTTTTAGCTATTCAATCCATTCATCTTGATCGCACAGGGTCTCCTGACCCTGTGCCAAAGGATCATCTCTTCAATCATATTCTTAATTTAGCTTCCTCTTTACAGAGCTTTGCTGGTGAGGACACCAGCACGATCAAAGTATTTTTTCATTGCGATGAGCGAGAAATGATAGCTGATAGCTGATAGTTTGTAGCTGGTAGTTGGTAGCTTAGGAAATAGATCGAAGATCGGAGACGGATGACTGGATTCTGTCATTGTGATGAGCGCAGCGAAGAAGCAATCTCAGGTGTTAGGAATATCCGTAGAGGCACGGCACGCTGTACCCCTACCATTTATTTCGATCGCACAGGATCTCCTGACCCGCAAATCTGATCGCACAGGGTCTCCTGACCCTGTGCCAAAGGATCATCTCTTCAATCATATT
>CAZWDG010000291.1:0-3094 GCA_964633075.1 uncultured Candidatus Brevefilum sp. | reverse complement strand
CAGCCACACCTCCCTCTCTTCAGCAGTAGGATTACCTGAGTAGTTCCTCTTTATGTTTTGATTTTGGCTTATAATCAATCCCGATACGAGAGGAGAAATATGTTATGAAAATCGGCGTGATGTCTGACACGCATGATCATCTCTCTAATACGATCCATGCTCTGAGCATATTTCATGAACATGGGATTGAGACCATTATCCATTGCGGTGATCTTACCAGCCTTGAAATGGTCTCACATTTCAGGGATTTTCGGTTGATCTACACCATGGGCAATATGGACCATGTTACCGGGGCAATCAAAAAGCGTTTAGAAAAAATGCGAAAGGATAATTTTGCAGGAATGATTTTCAGGGGGACGCTTGATGGCGTTCCTGTGGCGGCCGTCCACAGCCACGTGGAAGGTGCGGTTATGGCACTGGTGCAGGAAAAGCGTTACAAATGGCTCTTTCACGGTCATACGCATGAAAAGCGTGATGAGACCATCCAGGGAGTGCGGGTCGTCAACCCCGGCGCCCTGGGCGGTATGGGGCGAGAGCCGCGCAGCTTCTGCATTGTTGATCTGGCGGAAGAAGAGGTTCAATTTTTCAAGGTTGAATCATTCCCTATGAGGTAGTTAATGGACTATGATTCCCTTTGTGACTATTTAGAAAACAAGCCCGGCGCCCGTCGTGATATGCCCTTCGGTCCGGACGCTGTGGTTTTCAAGGTTCTGCATAAGATGTTCGCACTGGTAGCCTGGCAGGCGGAGCCCCTCACAATTTCCCTCAAAGCGGACCCCCTTGATGCGATAATCTTGCGTCAGCAATACAGGGGGATTAGACCCGGCTATCACATGCATAAAAAACACTGGAACACAGTTACCCTCGACGGCAGCATCCCGGATGAGGTCTTGATGGAGATGATCGACGATTCCTATGCCCTGGTTGTGGATGGGATGAGGCGTGCCGATCGAGCAAAACTAAGGGAATTAGGCTGGTAGGAGAATGGCAAAAAAATTAGATAAAATTTTAGTGATTGACCTGGAAGCGACCTGCTGGGAAGGTGAACCCCCACCTGGTGAACGCAGCGAGATCATCGAAATTGGCTTATGCGTGCTGGATGTCACAACAGGTGAGCGCAGTCATCCTCGGACGATCCTGATTAAACCGCAGCAATCCAGAGTGAGCGAGTACTGTACCAAACTGACCACGCTGACCCCTGAAATGCTGAACGAGGGGGTGTCCTTTCCTGGTGGCTGTGCGGTGTTAAAGGACGAATATCAATCCCATCAGCGCACCTGGGCAAGTTACGGCGATTATGATCGGCTGCAATTCATGAAACAATGCGAAGAAGAGGGCGTTCTCTATCCCTTTGGACGATCGCATATCAACGTCAAAAACCTGCTGGCGCTGCACTATGGGCTGAAACGCGAGGTTGGCCTGGAGCGGGCGATGGATCTAATTGGGCTGCCCTTTGAGGGCACGATTCATCGGGGGGTTGATGACGCCTGGAATATTGCCGCGGTGCTGTCCTGGGTGCTGCTTGCGCGGGACCGGTAAGCGCAACTGGCTGGGGTCAGCGAATAATACTTTTTCGGTAAGTTTTTCTTCATCCAATCCCCAGGATTCTAAGACAATCCCAGCCGCCCGTAAGAGGAGACGCTGGTAACGGGCCACGTCGATTGTGCGCGGGTTAGGCTCCTGCGGTCTGTCCCAGGCGAAGACGCCGGGTTTCCCCAGGATGTACAGAAAGGGCACCCGTTGCCCTGGACGCATTTCTTTGCCGACAGCCTGAAGCTGCAACACAGCCCGCGCGGCAGGGGAGAGGGTGCGGTAAGCCTCCAGTTTGCGCCCCAGCCGCTGTTTGACAAGCAGGTCAGGCAGGCTGATCTGCCCCAGGCGCAGTGCGGCGAGCCGTTCTCGCAAGTAGCTGATTGCTTCAGGCAGGGCGGTTTCTGGCGTTTGCTTGCTGGCAAGCAGCTCCAACAAATGCATCTGTGCCTCGGCGACAAAGGGGGTGCTATCACGCCGCCGGGCGTCAATTCCGCGCACCTTGATGGATCCATCCTGGAAAACGCCAAAATAACGATTGGCGACCGGGCGCTGTTTGTTCTGACGGGATCCGACGAACACCACCCAGCGGTAGATCCCATCCAGTGCGATGGGCAGCCCGGTACGCGCCTGGATTTCCAACAACAGGGGCTGGATATCTTCTGATCGGGTTTTATCGGAGTGTTGTACCCACAGGCCGTCCACATAGAGCTGAATGACCTCAAAGCCCATGTCCTCCGCGGCTTCCTTGGCGCGCAGGAGTGCCTCGCGACCGTAGGCGGTGACAGCCTGGTGCGCTTCGATCCGTCCAAAGCGGGCGTTTTTATATCCCAGGTAGCCAAAACAGGTCACCAACAGCCATTTTAACGCCGAGGCACGGCGCTTGAAGTTCTTGCGGAAGGGGTCCCAGGATGGGGTGCTTGCCAGGTGCTTTTTCATTTCAATGCGCTTTTCCAGCAAGGGACGCAGGGCTTTGGGGATCAGGCCGTCCTGGCTCGTGTCAATGGCCAGTCCCAGGGCAGGGACAAGATTCTCCGCATCAGGATCCGGAAGGATCGTTTCGGGCGAGATGTTAAAATGTACCATGATGGCGGGATAGAGCGAGACAAAGTCAATCTCAGCCACGTTTTTGTGCACGCCAATTTTAGGTTGATAAACCAGTCCGCCCTGATCGGCAGAGAAGAGGTCCGCGGCCGGCTTGAGCATCTCGGCTTGTTGCTTTTGCCAGGGCACCAGGATGCCCTCGCGCAGGGCTGTCAGCATTTCGATCGAGGAGATACCCGTGCCGGGCGAAACACGCGCGGCGATCTGCAGGGGCAGTGCGGTCACCCGGCTGACCTCAATTGTGCCGTCCAGCTCGTAATCGTTCCAAAGCACAGCATTTTGCCGGTCAATGTGGCAGCGCCCAAAGAGGTGGATCTGCTGGCCGCGGTAGACGATTTGACCATAGGAGAAATAGGTGCGCTCTTCGTGCCAGCTGACCCCCCGACCAGCTTCGCGGTTGAGCCCCAGGACGATATGATATTTCTCAGATTGTTCCAGCAGTTTGGGGAGCAGCCAGGTG
>CAZWDG010000290.1:0-3104 GCA_964633075.1 uncultured Candidatus Brevefilum sp. | reverse complement strand
CCGGGTACGCCACGGTGGAGGGGGCGGTGGAGGTGGAAATGCCGTTTATTCCGGCGAACAAAATAGCTCTTGGAGTGGTCCGAATTTGTTTACACCTTCTATTCAGCGGACATTCCAGAACTTCCTGGAAACATTAAGTGATGTCCCTGTATTGGTTTGGGTCTTGATTGCCATCATCGTCTTCCTGGGGTTGATTGTGATGTCCTTCCTCTTCCTGTTGGCGGGGACATTGGGAACCGCTGGTGTGATCAAGGGTACCAGTTTGGCAGATCAAGCAGACCCGGACGCGAAACCCCTTTCCTTTGGTGAAATTTTTAAGGCGATCAAACCTTACTACTGGAAGGTATTCTTACTTAACCTGGGATTGCGGTTTGTGGGGTTCTTCTTAGCCATATTCCTGGCCGTACCGATTGCCTTATTGATCGTTTGTACCTGTTTCATGGGATTATTCCTGCTGATCCCGGTTGGATGGTTCCTTGACATGCTGATCAATTTCACCACGATTGCCATTATTGACGAGGAAAAGGGCATTTTTGATGGTATCAAGCGTGCCTGGCACGTGAGCACCTCGAATCTTGGATCGGTTGCCCTGATGTTTTTAATCCTGGGGATTGGTCAATTGATCATCGGCTTGATCATTGGGCTTCCATTGATCACTGTACCTATTCCGATATTAATCAATCTGTTCGCCACAGACTTTCGTTCCGTGACTATCGGTTTGGTCGTGAGTATCGTCCTTTTCATGGCTTTCATCCCACTGTTGATCTTCCTCGGAGGGATCTTGAAAGCTTATGTCCTTTCAAGCTGGACGCTGACATATCGGCGTTTGGTGGATCTCATGGCGCTGGAACCCACCGTTCTATCAGAGGAAACCAAGGAAGAGGAAACCGATTAAACTGCCGTGTATTAGCTGGATGGGCTTAACGCAGGACAGGTTGCAAAAGGAAGAATGAGCAGAAACCACAAGATCCCCGGTATACCGCTTGGGCGTCTTCGACAAATCGGGTTGACGATCTGGTTCGTTTTGGCGTGGTTTGTTTCATCCATGAATTATCAACTCGCCAACGCTCAATCGAGTGCCATGCTCCTTCTTCAACCACCTGAGACAAAAGGTTTCCCAAACTTATCCTTTCAATTTAAATTAAATCAATTGACTTTACATCAGAACACCACGTTGTCGGTGGATCAATTGCGAGTCATTGAAAATGGCCAACAGGTCCCGATACTTTCATTGAATAAAGAAAAAATCGGGGTTCACTTCACCCTGGCCATCAACGGCGGTTATGACCTGGCTGTGCGTGATGCCAGTGCAGTCTCAAATTTTGATAAATTAAGATCAATTCTGATCGATTGGGTGACCAAACGCATCCCAGCCAGGAAAGATAGTTGGACATTCGTACCAAATCAGGGTGAGATTATGCGCAACCAGGTGGACTCTGAGGTTTGGATTGACGCGCTTGACTCATATCAGCCTAATTTTCGTTCAATGGAATCAGACCTGACCAGCCTGGAATCTGCACTTGAATTAGCACAAAATCGGGTGGTGAACTTTGGGGTGGATAAGGTTTTGTTATATATTACACTGCCCCTCAAACCCGATCAGATCAGCACGGTACATGGATTAGTAGAAAAAGCAAGAGAGGCTGGAATCTACGTCAATGTGTGGATGGTTGGGGATCCCTATTTTCTCACAAATGAACAGGGCGGCGCATTGATGGCACTGGCGTCGGATACCGGCGGTCAGTTCTTTCACTTCACCGGCAATGAACCAATTCCTGATCCAGAGCTTTATCTGGATTCTCTGGGATTGATTTACACCCTGACGTATGAGTCAGGCATTCGAAAGACCGGGAGTTTTCCCCTTCGTCTCGAGGTATCGCTTTCTGATGAGGTGATAAGCGGCGAATGTGCATCTTTCTATCTTGATGTGTGCCCGCCGAATCCAATTCTGCTTTCACCGCCAGCTGAAATCACGAGGATTTGCTCACAAGACCCGGACGAAAACCCTCTGACGTTTCAACCCGACCAGATAGAGCTGAGTTTCATGATGACATTTCCGGATGATCATCCTCGTCAAATTGTCGCCAGTCGACTTTATGTCGATGGTCGTGTGGCGGATGTTCACACCGCGCCGCCATTTGAAACCCTCACCTGGGACTTGACTGACCTGACCGAATCTGGCGAGCACACCATTGCAGTGGAGGTCGAAGACGCCCTGGGAATGTCTGCCCGTACCATCCTGACACCTATCCAAATCGTTATCCTCCAGCCTGAGCCCCAACCCCATCTATCAGGCAAACAGATCGGTTTGATCCTTGCTGGAGTCATTCTCCTGGCAGCTTTGCTTCTACTGGCGCTTTGGGCCTTCCGCCGATTCCTGCAAAGATCTAACTCTCGGGAAGTTGTTGATCGTTTATCAAGAATTCGAAAATCTCGTGAGGTTACCCACATAACCGAGACATTGACCAAAGGCGATACCCTTGCTGCCCTCCTCCCCTTAGGTGTGCTGGACCAGGATTGGGAACATCAGGCTAAATACATCAAGCAGTGTGATGTCATATTTGGCAGTGAACCCGACAAAGTTGATATTGCACTGGACGCCAAGGATGTGGATGGCGTACAGGCACAATTACGCCTTGTGGAAGGCGCTTTCTGGCTGAATGACCTGGGCTCATCTCAGGGCACCTGGATGAATTACAACCAAATTGGCACAGAACCTGTAAAGGTGATGAGCGGCGATGTGATCCACTTTGGGAATACCGGTTACCGATTTCGCATTCTTGATACGAAAATACCGTGCGATGTCACAGTCAACAAGTATAAACCACTCTTATGAGACGACCAGAACAATCGTATCTTAAATTTTACGCAGCCAGCCATGCTGGAATGATGGGCAAACAAAACGAAGACCGCTATGCGGTCACGCCATTTTTTATTGGACCTAAAGAAAACATCCCTTCGGTTTTGGCCGTTCTATGTGATGGAATCGGGGGGCATCGTGCCGGTGAAGTGGCTGCGGAAATAGGCGTCTCGATTGTCACAGAAACCATTTTAGCGGGTGATGCCTTTCAACCCCTTAAAACGATTGACAAGGCGATCAACCT
>CAZWDG010000289.1:954-3106 GCA_964633075.1 uncultured Candidatus Brevefilum sp. | reverse complement strand
ATCTCTATGGTTATTATGGTAACCCTTCCAGCACGCACCCCTATGGGGTTCAGGCAAAAATCGCCATCGAAAACGCCCGAAAACAGGTGGCAGATATCCTCAATTGCGCTCCCTTTGAAATTCTTTTTACCAGCGGTGGTACTGAGAGTAACAATTTGGCGATTCGCGGTTACGCCTTTGCCCATCGCCAAAAGGGGAATCATATCATCACCAGTGCCATTGAACATCCTGCTGTGTTGGAGGTTTGCCGTTACCTCGAAACACAGGGCTTTTCGGTCACTTACTTACCTGTGGACCGCTATGGTTGGGTAAACCCCAAAGATCTTGAAAAATCACTCACACCAAACACCCTCCTGGTGAGCATTATGCACGCCAACAACGAAGTCGGTACGATTGAGCCGATCCAGGAATTAGCCGCTCTGGCCCATCAGGTGGGTGCCGTATTTCACACCGATGCTGCCCAATCCTTGGGCAAATGGCCGATGGATGTGCGAGCCCTGGGGGTGGATTTGCTCTCTGTCGCAGGTCATAAGCTCTATGCGCCAAAGGGCGTCGGGGCGCTCTACCTGCGCGAAGGCGTACAACTCGAGAAACTGATGTTTGGTGCAGACCACGAATCCAATCGGCGCCCCGGCACAGAAAATGTTTTAGAGATCGTGGGGCTGGGAAAAGCCTGTGAGATTGCCAAGAGAGATCTGGATAAGAATATGGCGCATTTCGAAGCCATGCGGGATCGACTTCACCAGGGCTTGAAAAACGCCTTGCCGGAAGGCAGCTTTGTCCTCAACGGGCACCATGAGCTGCGCCTTCCAAATACCCTCAGCCTGGGCTTTTACTTGGTCGAAGCCAACACACTCCTTTCTGAAATTGGAGAGGAGCTGGCGGCTTCTGCCGGTGCAGCCTGTCATTCGGATGAGATCGACCTGTCTCATGTCCTCGAAGCGATGCAAGTCCCCATCGACTATGCCATGGGGACTGTGCGGTTTTCAGTGGGGAGAGGGACAACAGCTGAGGAAATTGATCTGGCGGTCCAAATATTAACCAAATCCCTCAATGCCCTTCTGCCTCAGAGTGCTCCTGAAGAAATTGCTGGAGGAGAGGATCTTACCAATATTAAATTGACACGCTACACCCATGGCTTGGGGTGCGCCTGCAAGCTTCGCCCCCAGGCGCTTGAAAAGGTTCTGGCAAATCTGCCACCGGTTATTGACCCGAAAGCCCTGGTTGACGCATCCACCAACGATGATGCCGCGGTCTACCAGGTCAGCGACGACCTGGCTGTGGTCCAAACTGTGGACTTCTTCACACCCATCGTGGATGATCCCTACTGGTTTGGCGCGATTTCCGCTGCCAATTCTCTCTCGGATATTTATGCCATGGGTGCCCAACCCATTTTCGCATTAAGCATCGTCGGATTCCCATCCAACCGACTCCCCCTGGAGGTCCTCAAAGAGATCTTACGCGGTGCCCAGGACAAAGCCCAGGAAGCGGGCATTGCAATCTTGGGTGGACATACAGTGGATGATAATGAGCCGAAATATGGCATGGCTGTCACAGGCATCGTGCATCCGGATAGGATTCTGCGGAACAGCACCGCCAAACCGGGTGACGCCCTGATCCTGACCAAGCCGATTGGCCTGGGCATCCTCACTACAGCACTCAAATCAGGCCTCCTTGATAAGCAAGTTGAAGTGATGATTATTGACCTGATGGCAACCCTGAATAAAAAAGCAGCCGATTGTCTTCAAGGGGTGCCTGTCAATGCCTGTACAGACATCACCGGATTTGGTTTTCTGGGTCATCTGCATGAAATGACATCTGGATCAAAGATGGAAGCCCACGTAAACATGGCGGGGGTGCCAATCCTGGCTGAAGCGCGCCAACTAGCAGCAATGGACATCATCCCTGGGGGAACGCTGAACAATCTTGATTTTGTCTCACCCCATGTTACCTTCTCAAGGGATATCTCACGGATCGATCAGGTCCTGCTGGCTGACGCCCAAACTTCCGGGGGCTTACTGATCAGCCTACCTGAGGAGGAAGCTGAGGCATTGTTGAAGAAGCTGCATCAAGTCGGTGTGATGGCGGCTAAAGTGGGCTCGATTTCAGGTCACGGCCAGGGTGATATTTTTGTTGACTGATTCCGTTAACA
>CAZWDG010000289.1:0-944 GCA_964633075.1 uncultured Candidatus Brevefilum sp. | reverse complement strand
ACTTGAAGATTACATACCATCTGGGTTTCACCATCCACAAAATCTCACCCCATTTTGTGGTTAAATAAAGTGAGATTCCGGTTGAGAATTTAAATGGATGAACTCGGATTTCTTTGAGGGGAAATTTTGAAATTGTCAACCCTGTGGGTAAAATGAAATTCAGAACCTTAGAAAATCTATGTTTTCACCCACAACTTACGTCTATACTTATTTAATAACGTCTTTACTATGAAAATTGAGAAGGATGAGAGGAAACCATGTCCATAGTCAATATCAACAATATTTCTAAACGATTTGGTGAAACACTGGCAGTCGATGATCTCAGTTTCGAAGTCCATCCCGGTGAAATTTTCGGATTATTAGGCCCCAATGGTGCGGGAAAAACCACCACCATCCGCATGATCCTCGATATCTTTAAACCCGATTCCGGTCAAATTCAAGTTCTGGATGGCGATATGACCGAAGACAAGAAAAACCAAATTGGTTATATTCCCGAAGAACGCGGTCTTTACCAGGATATCCCCCTGGAACGCTGCCTGGTCTTTTTGGCCAGCTTGAAAGGGATGTCGGAAGATCAGGCCAAAGCCGATTTGACAACCTACATGAAGCAATTTGACCTTTATGAGGTTCGCCACAAAAAAGTCAAAGAACTCAGCAAAGGGATGCAGCAAAAGGCTCAATTAATCAGCGCGCTGGTGCACGATCCTGAGCTGGTGATTATTGACGAACCTTTCACCTCACTAGACCCGGTAAACACGGAAATGGTCAAAGCCCTGCTTGAAGTGAAACGGGATGAGGGAAAAGCGATCATCATGTCCACGCACCAGATGAACCAGGTCGAAGAACTCTGTGACCGCATCCTGTTGATTGACCATGGTCGTCGTCTGTTATACGGCACGCTAGGGGAAATTCAAAGCGAATTTGCCTCTCGTGACATTTTGGTC
>CAZWDG010000288.1:1268-3113 GCA_964633075.1 uncultured Candidatus Brevefilum sp. | reverse complement strand
CCTTTTAACCTCCAAATACACAAAACAAAATGCGCTCTGCTTCAAGTTTTGGGCAAACAGGATTGCATGAGCGCATTTTAGCCATTGTGATTTTCCTTATACCAATACGGCATAAGCCAATAAGAGTATTGATACCCCCACTCATGTATTTCAATTACGAGAAGATTCTTTTTCAAAATCAAGTTCCATCCTATCAAAGCAATTGGTTCTTTGGGTGGACGGCAAATTCCAACTTAGAAAAAATTCCATTTCGGAAAGCTGGTAAAGAAAGTAAAAAATTTTGTCACGGTTATGCTGTCAAGAAACGATAATCTCTAATTAGCATTTCATTAACAAAACTGCTTTTATGGAAGCTCTTTCACGCCTTTCATTAAAAAATGTTTGATGTCAAGCTTGACCTAGCCTTATTATAATGCAAGTCTTTAAAAATTGTCAAATCCCAAAATTTGACCTTTCCACATGATTTTCATGGTCAGATTTTCCCATCCCTGAGGAAAAACTGGCTTTATCAGCGGCGCATTGCCTTCAACAGTAAATCCACAAAATCCAAATAATAAAACTGACCACACAGCCCCTGCTGATGCCGCATGAATCCCATCCTCTGTGTTGCCGCGGTTGTTATCAAGATCCGTTAATAAAGTCTTAATCAACAAATCCTTCGCTTGCTCAACGTCTCCGTATTGAGCCAGCATTAACGCTTGGATTGATGGCCCCAATGAAGACCCATAGCTTAGGTCGGTGTGAGGTGAATAATATGCGAGATTTCGGATGATCTCTTGGCAAGAAAACACATCCTTTAGTAAATGGAGCGCCATAACCACGTCTGGCTGTTTAATAAACTGGTATGCCTGTACTTCTTGAATGCCAAAAATATTTTGTAAGGAAACATCTCTCGGTTCCAAAGTCGCTTGGTCTAAGTTGATCAGGTTAAAATAACCCTCAAATTGCTCAATAACGGAATCTTCTCGCTGATTAATTGCGATCATCTCCGCCATCATTGGCCATGTTCGAATTTCTGCTTCAGTTAATTCTAAAGAAGCTAACAAACGCTGATAGTCATTGTTTGCCTTCTCCTGCAACCAATCCGCAACCCTGTTAGAAAACCTCAGCACCCATCCCACCATCAAGTTCGTAAAGGCATTGTCATTCACGTGTTCGTGATATTCATCGGGTCCAATCACATCTCTGATATGATAGCGATCATCGTTTCCATCCCATTCCAGCCTGCTTGCGTAGAATCGGGCTGCATCGAGTACAATCTCTGCACCAAAAAGACGTATGAAATCATCATCACCTGTCGCTCGCCAATATTGATGAATCCCATAAACCACATCCGCGGTGATGTGCTGTTCAATATCCCCACACCAGATCCGGATTAAGTCGTCATCCGATCCTGTTACCCATCTTGGTGTGACTTCCTCACCTGTTGCTGCGCTTTCCCAGGCATACATGGCCCCTTTATAGCCATTCATTTGCGCTTTCTTACGCGCACCAGGCAGCGTGTGGTAGCGGTACATTAACAAATTCCTGGCAATTTTAGGCTGTGTGTAAATCAGGAAGGGTAAGATAAATATTTCCGTATCCCAGAAAACATGACCACGATAACCATAGCCGCTCAATGTCTTCGCGCCGATGCTGACCGTGTTATCATGTCTTGGTGCCGCGATCAATATTTGAAATAAATTGTAACGCAGTGCCTGGTCCGCCTGGTCATCCCCCTCAATCTCTACATTGGAACGACTCCACAAGTCCTGCCACACTTTTTGACTCTCATCCAATAAAAAATCAAAGGATCTTCTTGAAATTTCAGTGACTTCGGTCACAGCACATTCACAAGGATTGGCG
>CAZWDG010000288.1:0-1258 GCA_964633075.1 uncultured Candidatus Brevefilum sp. | reverse complement strand
ATCGGCGTCCACTGTGCATTCCAGTAGTGTTTGGCGGTCAGATGACCCTCTGCGAAGGTGATCGTCGTCGCACTGCAAGATCGAATGTGGGTATCCAGGGTCTCAAGTTCGAGAAAACAGCCTGCTTGATCGATGAGTCCCTGGTCAATATGCGCCCAATGACGGTAACGTTCATTCGATATAAACCCTGAAATTCCGATCTGAAACTGGATCTGCCCAGAAAAATTAAAATCTTTGAAAGTAAAGCGGAGCGCAGCATGGTGGAAATTAACCATATCCATAAATCGCTCAAAACAGAAGGTCACCTGGCGTCCCTGTGGACTTTCCCAGGTGACACGCCGGCTGAGCAATCCGTTACGCATATCCAAGACCCTTTGATAGGATAAAATTCTCCCCTGATCTAAACGACATTCCTCATCTTCCAAGAGGAACTTGAGTGAAAAAGGATTGGGAAAATTGACCAGTTCCGTCCCATAAACAGGGACATCATTGAAAACGCCATGCACAAAAGTTGTCGCAATCTCTCCAGGGTAACCTTCCTCGAAACCACCCCGCGAGGAAAAATAGCCATTACCAATCGTAAAGACAGTTTCCTTGTGATGGGGGTTATCCTTGGGAAACTCCCTTTCGATAATTTGCCAGTTTTCTGTTTTAGCCATCAACCATGATCCTTCCGTAAAATATAACCCCTATTTTATCAAAATTTCTCCCCTAATAACAATCATGATCAATCCAGATCAGCTAAGATTGACCGGGGTCTTCGACACCTGATGTTATAATTCATCAAAATAATGAGTTAAAGAGATAACATGCCCTTCACCCGTCATCGCGCAAATCCCATCCTTGTCCCTGATCCACTAAACGCCTGGGAAGCATTGAACGTTTTCAATCCGGCTGTGGTCTTTCATAATGGCTTATTCCATATGCTCTACCGTGCCCAGGGGTTGAACTATGTCAGCACGATTGGGTATGCCGTGTCTGAAGATGGGGTCCAATTCAACCGCTTGCGTCACCCAATCCTGACGCCTGAAGATCCCGACGAAGTTCGTGGCGTTGAAGATCCCAGAGTCACCTATCTAGAAGATGAAAATCGCTTTATTATGGCCTATACCGCCTTTTCTGACCTGGGTATCACACCCATGTTTGCTGAATCGTCCAATCTGATCACCTGGCACCGCTTAGGGGCTTTGGTTCAGGGAGAAGAAAATAAAGATCACGTGCTCTTTCCTAAGAAAATAAAAAATCAGTACTTCTCTTT
>CAZWDG010000287.1:0-3135 GCA_964633075.1 uncultured Candidatus Brevefilum sp. | reverse complement strand
GGGGGGTGTAGTTTGGCGGCGAAACCACCACACCACACCCCCCGTCTCTTCAGCAGCAGGAGTACCTGAGTATTACATTAATTTGACAATATTATAAGATTTCTAATTGCGTTGGGCTTGTGAATCAAATTTCCGCCAGGCAAATTCATGAAACAGCGAACGATTGTTTTCAATTGGGAGCGCTTTGATCCATTCCAACCAATCCCTTTCGGCTTTTCCTGTCTCTTCAAAACACATTTGGGTGTAATTCTGTTTGTCTTCAACCGGATGATCTTGCATATCTCCTGCCGACGTTAAGAACTTCGTTTCCAAAGATTCACGCTCTGACTGAACGATACGAATGCGCGTGGCATAATCTCTCAATATTTCTCGATGCAGGTTCTCATGCCGCCACCAGAGTGCTGCCTCATCATAAATTCCGCTGGGAGGAGTACCCATTTCAGGCAAACCTGACTCTATCCAAACCGGTTTAAATACTGAGGTGCAGGGGGCTGCGGTGCCAGTCAGCCAATGAGTATCCCCATCAGCGGTGAGATGCGAGATCATCGAACCTGTGGTTTGACTGCCGCGAATCGGCCCAAGACTGGCATGCATGCACACCTCAGCCCCAACCAGTCCTTTTCCCGGATTCCAAGCATTGCCAAGATCTGCCCCATGATCTCTCAGGATGCGCATGGCGAAGGGCACATCCACCGCACCAAGGTTTTGCCGCAAAAGCTCACCCGTTCGGCAGGTGCGCTTTCGTCCATCAGCAAACGTGGTGTAGATCAAGTCACTATAACAGCGGCTAAAATCAAACTCCTCCTCACGCTTACACCATCCCTTCGAAATCGCATGAGACACAAGCTCTTTTGAGGCACGATCCCAATGCGCACCAATGCTGATCACATTCGAGATGGATCGAACATCCTTAACCTTTTCAGCAGCCCAATGTTTACCCGCTGTCTCCAAAACCCAGGCGACCTCGTGATCCGCAATCAGAAAGCCATTGTGATAGTATAGTGGATGTGAAAAACCACAGTTACCACCCTGGCCATAGGTTTCGAGCAATTCAATGATCACATCCAGGGCTTCTTCAGCGGTTGCAGCTCTTTCTAAAGCCAACCGTAAAAAATCCATCCCGATCAAACCAGGTGTTTTGTTATAAGGGACTTTCGTGAAAACAGCCTCATTCCCAATCACAACCCCATGTTCATTGGCCCCAATTTCTGCTCCCCAAATCCAAAACGGCTTTGAAAGCAGAACGGCATATGTCTCCTCAACCTGGGGAATTTCAATATAAGTACAGGCCACCTTGGCCCCCGAAGGATGCATGGTGTGAGGCATCAGCACCAACTCATGCGCCTCATTGGGATCCCGATCGCTGTTTTTCCCAAAAATAACCGACCCATCCTTGGTTGCATTACCTAATGCGACGAATGTATCACACATTTTTTATCAGTTCCTTTGCTTTATCTAAAACCTGGCGGATACCCAAACAATCGGTGTCAATCACGATGGCATCCTCGGCTGGTTTCAAAGGGGCAATTTCACGACTTGAATCGATCTCATCACGATTTTTTAAAGATCGCAAAACAGACTCAAAATCAGCCTGCTCACTCCGATCGATCATCTCCTGATACCGACGATGCGCCCGAACCTCAACAGATGCTTGCAGGAAGATCTTCAAATCAGCATCTGGCAACACCACCGTGCCGATGTCGCGCCCCACCATGACCACCTTATTCTGCTTTGCAATCCGACGTTGTTGCGATGTCATCGCATCTCTCACAGCTCGATAGGCTGAAACTGGCGACACATAGGCATTCACTTTGTCACTTCGGATCTCCCAGGTGACATCTTCTCCATCCAGTAAGACGTCACATTCCCTTCCATCGTCAACGCTAGATGGTCGTACATCGATCCGCACTTCATAAGCCAGGTCACCGATCGCCTCTTCGTCTGAAATATCCAGACCTTGCTTAAGAGCAGCCAGTGTCACAGCGCGATACATCACACCGGTGTCAAAATATAAATAACCCAATTCATTCGCCAGTAAGGCGCCTAAGGTTGATTTTCCGACCCCGGCTGGGCCATCAATTGCGATTGTTGTTGGTAATTCCATAAGGATACAGTCCAATCTATTCAGCCATCATGGCAAAAATTGGTCATCCGGCATCAAGTCTGTCCGAGCCCAAAAGATCATCTGCTTTTGATGTGTGGCTGCCTCTCCAGTCAAAGACCACGTGAAATATTGATAGGGGGACATCTGCTCCCAGAGAACCTCTCGTGACCAGATCAAATCCTGACCGCGGTAACTGCTGATGAGTTCAGGATGATCCTGTTCACCGGTAATGATGATTCCAGGCTGGGATTGAGGAATTAAGAAAGGCACAAACTGAACCGGTTGATAAAGTCGTAAGAGCCAGGCCATCCCTGGAGTCTCAAAATTAGATACTGTAATTTCAACAGGGGAGGTGGATTTTTTGTTGTACTCCAGGATCCGATCAATGGAAATCGTCAGCCACTTTGTCGATAAATGTGATTCCGATGGATACCATAATGTCAGGGGGTCTTCACTCCCAATACTGGTTGTGTTTACATTGAGGGAGATCATCCCTAAACCAAAAACAATCACCAATCCCATTAAAAATCCTGCCAGAGCAACCTCTTCAGACCAGCCAAAATTAACCAATAAGACGATCGCAACCACTAAAACACCCCCACCCAACAATGCAATGAGTGTGTTGACCTGGAGATCCTTTGATAAATCAGGATTCGCCAAGGATCGCAAAGCGAGCAGCATGAATGCCGAAAGCACGACCACCATGATCGTTATCAGGATCATGATCAAGCGGTTATTCTCAGGTAAGCGCCATACAGAAAAAAGGACACGCGCAGACAAAATCCATAAGGGCAGAGAAACCCAGATCATATCAGCAGGTTCACTTGCCGGGTAAATCAAAATCACAACAAAACCAACCAATCCCCAAACGATCAAGAAAAGATCAAGTTTATTCTTGAATAAAATACCTCGAATGCCGCCCCAGAGGCCAAAAATAAGCGCAGGCATGGCATAAATGACCAACATCAACGGCAAAAGATAAATGGGAGAGGTGTATCTCTCCCCAAAGCCCTTGATGAAAGCTGCTAAAC
>CAZWDG010000286.1:0-3135 GCA_964633075.1 uncultured Candidatus Brevefilum sp. | reverse complement strand
GTTGAGAAACTCCTTGAATCGGGTGCAGATGTGATCGCTTTTGATCCTTATTGTAAAAACAACCAATTACTCGATTTTGATTTAGCTGATTCTTTGGAATCGGCTTTTGTAAACATAAATGCAGTTGTTTTTCTGGTGGCACATCAAGAATTTTCTAATATCAATTCTTTTTTTAGAAATGATCATCAGAATCAAAAACCAATTATTTTTGATTCGGTAAATCTGTTGTCGCCAGATATATTGTCCTTTGAAGAATATCAGGTTGTTAAGGTTGGGGGAGACAATCAACAAAATCTGGGGTTTATCAATGAAGATATGGGTTGATTTAGGAAATTCTCCACAGGTATTATTTTTCCGACCATTAATAGCATTGCTTGAAAAGAGTGGTCACAACATAAAAATCACAACCAGAGATTATGCCCAGACCATTAGTTTAGCAGATGAATATAAACTTGAACATACATCCATTGGAAAACATGGTGGAAAAGATTGGTCTCAGATTCTGATCACAAACTCAAAGAGAGTTATTGATCTGGTCAGGTGGGCATATCGTAATGGATCATTTGATTTAGCAGTCAGCCATAATTCTTATACTCAAGGATTAGCTGCTAAATTGCTTGGGATTCCATTTGTTACACTCATGGATTATGAGCATCAAAAGTTAAATCATCTGTGTTTCAGATTAGCACAAAAAGTGATTGTTCCAAGACCCTTTCCCGATGAGTTGCTTCTAAAATTTGGTGCGAAAAATAAAACCAGAAAATACAATGGACTAAAAGAACAGATGTATCTCTGTGATTTTGACCCAGAACCTGATTATCTGGATAGATTTAACATTTCTAAATCGAAAATAATCGTCGTGATGCGTCCCCCTGCACCTTGGGCAACGTATCACAGATGCAATAACAATCTTTTTGAATTATCTCTTGACTATTTAGGTCGCCAAGACAGCGTGCAAATAATCCTTTTACCGCGCGTTGAATTACAGGGAGAAATTGCAAAGAAATTAAACTATCCCAATATTTACATTCCAAAAGATATCGTCGATGGTCCTAATTTAATTTATGCTGCTGATCTAGTCATCAGTGGAGGAGGAACCATGAACCGGGAAGCAGCCATACTTGGGACACCAGCATACACGCTTTTTAAAGGGGCATTAGGAAGTGTGGATCAACATTTGATTGATAAAGGAAAACTCATCCAAATTATTGAGGCTGGAGATATTAGAAAAATTGAATTAAAGAAGCTGAAAGGCCCAAAAATAATGGATGTAAATGGTGATTTGGTTGATGAGATCATTGGATTTATTCTCCACTAATCGCTTTATTCAAGTGAACAATTGTAAAAGTTTGTTTTATTCCTCGTAGATATATTCTTTAGAACCAGAAGGCTTTGAGGGGAAATTACACATGTCAATTCTCTTATGATATTTATGAATTGGGTACAGAAGGAGTTCAAATGAAGACAAAAACATCAATGCCATCACAATTGGAATTCTGCTTTGGCTTTTTAATCCTGGGTATGATGCAAATTTTTACAACAACGTCAATTGATCAGGTGTTTCACGATGTACATCTCTCTTCATTCAACATGAATGAGACTTGTTATCTATTCCAAAAGATTAAGGCGAAAATTTTTCCAATTCGCGATGATGTAGAGAATAATAATCCAACTCCATTTCCTTCATCTACAGAGATTAGGGAAGACGACATAATTTTCACAGGAAGATCTTATCAAACGGGACAGGCGGTCATCTCGTTGAGATTTGACGATGGACGTATCGAAGACTATGAATACGTCTTCCCCCAGCTTGCCTCACGTGGCTTGGTTGGAGGGTTTGCAATTGTTCGGAAATTAATTCTTGATTATCCGACCACCACCCGAATGTCACTGCCCCAGATGCTGACCATGCAAGCTGCCGGGAATGAGATGATGGCTCATTCCTATAACCATGACGTTGACCCCCTTGATTATGAAGCGTTTTATTTTGAGACGGTGACAGCCGCTGAGGAGATGCGATCCCTGGGATTAAATATCGCCAGCTTCGTTGCGCCAGGTACCTGGACCATAAGTTATCCAGACGGTTATAAAATCGATTCCTCCCTATTTTTTAACTCCCCTGAAGACTTACTCCTCCGAGCCAACTTCCTGGCATATGAGGCTTATGGTGCCTTTCCCTTTGATGGTCAGGGTTGGGGGTACTGGCAGTTACCTATCGCATCACCATATGGCGGCTCCAAAGTCGCGGCTGATACTTATAATTTTTCGATCATGAAAACGCGCATTGATAATGCGATCAGCGCAGGTGAAGCCGTTGAATTCCAATGGCACTCCGTAAATCTAGGCGTTGACGGATATATGAGCAAAAGCGATTTTGAAGCTGTCCTAGATTATTTAGAGGAAAAAATTGCAGAAGGTGCCCTTCTGGTGATGACCCCCACACAACAAGCACTGGCGAAACCCCTTTATGAAACATTCTTTCCTCTCTTAAATCGATAATCCATTAGAACTCAAGTGGTTGAAAAACCTTCTGATGTATCAAAAACTTGAATTCAGGGCTTAGGGGAACCTCAGGAACTGGAAACAGAATTTTAAGTGATCCTTCCTATATTCCCTAACCTCACCCAGTAGATGGTTTCCTGTGTCTACACGTATAAATAAAAGTTCTCTGAAGCGCATCCATTAATCGCTTAAAGACTCCTTTTTCCATCCCTCCTACCCACAACCCGCGATGGAAATTCTCCAGCGCCAAACCGATCGCATAAATCCCAGGGTAAATCTTGACTACCTCATCGTCAAGCGTGTCCTGGACTGCCTGATCGCCCTGGCCCTGATCATCCTCTTCGGGCTGCTCATGCTGGCGATAGCCCTGGCGATCAAATTATCTTCACCCGGGCCGGTGCTCTTCAGACAAACCCGGATCGGCAAGGACGGGCAGCCTTTCATGATGCTGAAGATCCGTTCGATGCGCTGGGGGGATGCCCCTGACCCCCACCGTGACTATGCCAGGGACCTGATCCGCAACAATTGCACCCCCCAAAGCCTGGGGGTGGAATCCCTCAAACTGAAATCAGACCCCCGCATCACAGGCGTGTGGAAAGTCTTACGCCGGTTCAGCCTGGATGAATTGCCGCA
>CAZWDG010000285.1:0-3149 GCA_964633075.1 uncultured Candidatus Brevefilum sp. | reverse complement strand
CCTTGACGGTGTTGGGGCTGATAAAGAGTTTCTGGGCGATCTCGCGGTTGGTCAACCCTTTGGCGGTCAGCTGCAGAATCTCTTGTTCACGTGGGCTGAGTGCGTTTTTATCCGTCATATACCTTTGGTTGGCCATTGATTCGTGCCCAAATTAACCTGGCATTCCCCGTCAAATCGTCGTTTTTTGGAGAATATCCAGATCAGCAGTTACCATCATTTGAATTAGACCTGTAAAGTCCACTTTCGGTTCCCAGCCTAACTTCTCCCGTGCGAAGGAGGGATCAGCCACCAGGGGGAATTTCTCAGCCGGTCGATAGAAAGCCGGGTCTTCAACGATATACGTACGGTAGTCCAGGTCGAGGGCAGCGAAGGCAACCTGGCACAGGTCACGCACGGTATGAAGTTTTCCGGTACCGATCACATAATCGTCCGGGCTGTCTTGCTGCAGCATGCGCCACATCGCCCGCACGTAATCCCCAGCAAAACCCCAATCACGCTGGGCGTCCAGGTTGCCCAGATGAAGTTGATCTGCCAATCCCAATTTAATCCTTGCGGCGCCATGGGTGATTTTGCGGGTGACGAATTCCATCCCACGACGCGGGCTCTCATGGTTATAGAGAATGCCCGAGACGGCGAACATGCCGTGTTGTCGGCAGTAGTTGCCGGTGATCAGGTGACCGTAGACCTTGGCCACGCCGTAGGGGTTGCGGGGGTTGAGCCGGGTGTGCTCATTTTGCGGGGATTCATCGGGTTCACCGTACATTTCGCTGGTGGAAGCCTGGTAGAAGTGTGCCTGAGGGGTCACCTGACGCATGCAATCCAGCAGGCGGGTCACACCCAGGGCGGTGGACTCGGCGGTGAGCACTGCCTGAGACCAGGAGAGTTGTACATTGGATTGGCCGGCCAGATTATAGATCTCATCTGGGCGATAGGTGTCAAGGATCTCATACAGGGAGCCCTGGTCCAGCAGGTCACCATGGACAATCTCAATTTGGTCTTGAATGTGGGTGATACGCTCGTAGTCCACCGTGCTGGTGCGGCGGACCATCCCGATAACGCGATAGCCCTTTTCCAGCAGGAATTCAGCCAGGTACGAGCCATCCTGACCGGTGATGCCGGTGATCAATGCAACCGTCAAGCGTCCTCCTTGGGGAAATTAAATATCATGGTGCGTACCATATCAGGTTTTATTATACCAAGCATAAGGATGGAGAGTGGAGAATGGCGATTGGAAAAATAGGTATTTGGTATTTGGAATTAGGAATTAGGGCAGGATGCGTTTTCATCCCGCCAAATAAGGTCATTTATAGGGTGCTAACTAATATTAATGGAACCGACTAGAATTATTACCGCACCCCACAAAGACCCTAGCGCATGTAGGGGCACGGCACGCCGTGCCCTTGATTTTCGTCATCGCGAGGAGGAGCGAAGCGACGACGTGGCGATCTCGGTTGTCGTCCCTCATCCCTCACGTTGTACCTCCTCTGCACCTGGAGGCGTTTTGCTTCGCTCCAGGCAGGTCGTCACGCCTGCGGCGTACCACCTTTCCCCAACTCCTGAAGGTGTTCCGTTGTGCTCCAGGGGAAGGCTTAAAATACAGCACCCAGACGGCTAGGCTCTGTCACGCAGGCGTCGTCGATGCCGCGCATGACCACCATTTTCAATCCATCACAATGATAAAAATATCTTTAAGGGGGAAACCCTCACCCCGCCCTCTCCCTTCACAAGGGAGAGGGGGCCAAGACAGATATGTCACGCAGGTGGCTTCGATGCCATGCGTAACCTTCATTTTTTTTTACAAGCTACGAACTACAAGCTACTAACTACTAGCTAAGTCCTTTCAGCTTTTCCCCTAACCATTCAGTGCGCAGCCTCCTGCAAGGACCATTCTCAATTTACCATTCACTGACTTCACTCTAAGTAGAATGGTGCGGTCTGGAAAGATGACCGTTACCTACTTGTTTCCATTGTAGAACACTGGGAAGATATACCCATAAGGGAAGACATAGCCATCGGTGTAGACAGCGATTCTACCCTTCGTCAGGTTGCCGGAATAATCGTAGGCACGCACCTCGAATATCAGGATTTGTTTGCGAGACACCGAAAGCTGGTATGACGTGGTCGTGGTGGGAACAAGCGTACCTCGTGACTGGTAAGGCCCACCATCAACATACACGCCGAGGTCATAATATGCGATTCCTGTCAGCGCGTCCTGAGCTGTCCATTTAAACGTCACCACAGAGCCCATAAACGGGGATTTAATCGGATCGAAGGTCACTTTGGGGCCTGTGTGATCTACAACAGCATTGAAGTTGACAGCTGCGTCCTGGTTTCCGGCGCTGTCCGTCGCCACTGCCATGAGGACATACTTATTCCCTTCTGACATGGCGGTGGTGTTGATCGACGCCTGCCAGCCGTTGGAGCCATTGGTATCTTTTCCGAGATTGACCCATTTATCCTTATCCCAATCCTGTCTATTGAACCAAAATTCAACGGATTTTATTTCCTTTCCCGTAGAACCCTTGGTTGCAACCGCACTGACGAAACCGCTTTGGGGTAACGCCAGGATGCCCTCGTTCAGGTTGAAGGTGACTTTCGGGTCGGTACCTGCGGAACCGCAATCGACGTCTTTGATCAATTTGCGTGCTGAAACAATCCCGGAGGGGTTACCTTCATAATCCCATACGCGCATCGCCAACATGAATAGCCCATCGGGGACGGTTGTCTCACACAGATTCACGGTTGAGGAGAAGGCGGTCTTGGTTGTTGGAACTTCTTTTATGGTGACCCAGGCATTGGCATAATTTGCCAGAATCTCATATTTCGTCACCGTGATATCATCCTTACCCCATCCGGAGACTGCCATGAGCGGGTTGGTGACGTATGTCTTAGTGTTGGGTGTGGTCAAGCCGCCCGTGGGAGGATTGGCGGGTTGGTTACCAGATGTGTAATAGGTGCGTCCCACACCGCCGTAGGATGCGGCTTCATAGGCCAGGCGTGGGCGACCACCCTGGGTGGCAGCATCCCAGTTGATATCCACATCGCGGAAGGTGATATCCTCGGCGACACCCCAGACATAGCCTTTGTATGACAAGTAGACTGTGTTCTCGGTCACCACCATGAAGTGCACATGGTGCCCCGTGCTATAA
>CAZWDG010000284.1:0-3152 GCA_964633075.1 uncultured Candidatus Brevefilum sp. | reverse complement strand
GCGAACGCATTCAGATTGTTGTTTTTGTAGAGACGTTTTGATAACGTCTCTATTTATTAAACTAGAGATTCAGGTAAGCATATGTCATTAAACGAACATTTGGGATCACTGCGTGGGATCACTTTGTTAGGGTTAGGTCCAGGTGACCCTGCCATGCTCACCGGGGAGGCTTTGGATTGGTTGGCAAACCTTGACACACTCTATTTGCGAACCAAAATCCATCCTACTGTATGTGGATTACCTGAGCACTTAACCCTGATAAGTTTTGACGAAATGTATGAGCGATGGGATGCCTTTGAGGATGTTTACGAGGCGATTGTAGAAAAAGTGCTGGCATTAGGTCAGGAAGCGGGGGGTGTGACCTATGCTGTGCCGGGTCACCCCTTCGTGGCTGAAGCAACCTGCCCTGAGATCATGAAACGTGCCAAAGCGATGGGGATCCCAGTGCGTGTGATCCAAGGGCTCAGCTTCCTTGAACCGACCTTTTTGGCTTTGGAAGTGGACCCCTTCCCCAACCTGGTATTGATGGATGCGATGCAGCTTTCCACCTCTCAAACACCTGGTTATCCCCCTTCCTCGCCGGCATTAATTGCCCAGATCTACTCGCGTGAGATTGCCTCGGATGTTAAATTGACCTTAATGGCTGTTTACAAGGATGAGCACATGGTGCGGCTGGTGCATGGTGCCGGGACTGCTGAGGAGGTCGTGGAAGATCTGCCCTTGCATGCCATCGATCACAGCCGTCATCTGGGCTTGCTCAGTTCGCTGTATGTGCCACCGATCTCCCAGAGCGCTTCTTTTGAGTCCTTGCAAGAAATCATTGCCCGTCTGAGGGCGCCGGGTGGTTGTCCCTGGGATCGGGAACAAACCCACCTCAGTTTACGCCCCTTCTTGCTGGAAGAGACTTATGAAGCCCTGGAAGCACTAGATAGGGAGGATATGACGGACCTTCGTGAAGAATTGGGTGACCTACTTCTCCAGATTGTTCTCCATGCCCAGATTGCTACGGAAGAGGGTGATTTTAACATCCATGATGTGCTGGATGTGGTCGGGGCTAAGCTTATCCGCAGGCACCCGCATGTCTTTGCTGATATTGAGGTGGAAGGCGTTTCAGGTGTCGTTCACAATTGGGAAGTGATCAAGGCGGAGGAACGATTGGAAAATGGGAGCGAAACGAAAATGGGATTGCTGGATGGCGTCCCACAGGTGCTGCCTGCGCTTTCCCAGGCACAGGCTGTGATTGAGCGAGTGGGTAGGGTTGCCTTTGACCTATTGGTAGAAAAGGGAACGCCTGAGGTCGTCCAAAAAATCCTGCAACAGTTTGAAGAAGATCAGGGCACTGCCAAGGAGGTTGTTTTGGGAGATTTACTTTTGGCAGTAACCGCATTGGCTTATCGTCATGGGGTTGATGCCGAAAGCGCGCTGCGTGAAAACATTGCTCATTTTCGAAGGCGATTTTCAGGAATGGAATCCCAGGCTGCAGCGGCTGATCAGTCCCTGGTGGATATGGGGCGTGAGGATAAATTAAAGCTGTGGGAACGGACCGTTGAGGGGAATGGGGGGTTGGGGGCAGGATGATGCCGTCGACAGGAGGCCCTGTTTCAGCCAACCAGCAAATTGCTAAAGCTGCTGGGACAATCATGCTGGCTTTCATCTTCAGCAACCTGGTGGGAGTCGTCCGCGGGGTTGTGATTACCAATGCCTTTGGCACCTCAGCGCAACTCGACTCGTTTAATGCCGCCAATCGGATTGTAGAAATGTTGTTTAACCTGGTGGCGGGTGGTGCTTTGGGTTCGGCCTTTATCCCGACCTTCACCGCTTTTCTAACGCGGGAAGACAGACCGGGTGCCTGGCGTTTGACCTCAGGCGTGGTCAATTTAGTGTTGATTGTGCTCCTTGTAATCAGCGCACTCGCCTGGGTCTTTGCGCCAATGATTGTACGGGATGGCTTGTACTTGCTGGTGCCCGAGTCAGACCCGGTTCAAGAAGGGTTGACGACCGAACTACTCCGGATCATGCTGCCGTCGGTGATCATCTTCGGTTTGAGTGGGTTGGTGATGGGAATCCTCAACGCCCATCAAATTTTCCTTTTACCAGCAATCGCACCAGCCATGTATTCGCTGGGGATGATCCTGGGAACGATTTTGTTGCCAGAAACATGGGGTATTCAACGCCTGGCTTATGGCGTCGTGGCAGGGGCGGTGCTGCACTTGCTGGTGCAGATGCCCCGCTTATTCCGTCTGCGAGAACGTGCTTACCATGTTTACCTGGGTTTGCGAGATAAAGCCGTGCTTCAGGTGTTTCGCCTGATGGGCCCGCGCTTGTTGGGGGTGGCAGTGGTGCAGTTCAACTTCATCGTCAACACGATCATCGCACTGGGGCAGCCTGAGGGCAGCGTGACAGCGATCACCCTGGCCTTCAGCCTGATGCTGATGCCCGAGATGGCCATAGCACAATCGGCGGCGATTGCTTCGTTGCCAACTTTTTCCGCCCAGGTGGCGTTGGGAAAGATGGATGAGATGCGCCGATCGCTGGCATCAACGTTACGAGCGGTGCTGCTGCTTGCTATTCCAGCTTCGGTGGGATTGATCTTACTGCGGACACCCCTGGTATCACTGTTGTACCAACGGGGCGCTTTTTCCGCACGCTCGACGGAGCTCGTGGTCTGGGCGTTGTTATGGTATGCGGCTGGTTTGGTAGGGCATGCTTTGGTAGAGATTCTCAGCCGGGCTTTTTATGCATTACATGACACACGCACACCTGTGATGGTTGGTGTGGGCGCCATGGGGTTAAATATTGGTTTCAGCCTCTGGCTTTCAGCCTGGTTTCAGCGCATCGGCTGGATGCCGCATGGTGGGCTGGCGCTGGCTAATTCCCTGGCGACCGCATTAGAGAGCCTTGTGTT
The DNA here is from genome assembly GCA_964633075.1 of uncultured Candidatus Brevefilum sp. GTDB lineage: Bacteria > Chloroflexota > Anaerolineae > Anaerolineales > Anaerolineaceae > Brevifilum. Next base: position 247 of record CAZWDG010000284.1, on the reverse strand, counting down.
GATCCTCTTGATACGCAAGCGGTTGGAAGGTCTAGAAGGGGGATTTATCTGGCAGGGTGTGGGGGTGTCCCTTTTAGGTACCGGGCTGATGGCTGGCGTTGTTTTGGGCTGGTTGGCATTGTTTTCGGGCAGTTCCCACCTGGTGGCGGTGTTGGGTGCGCTGATTGTGGGGTTTGGTGCTTATGTGGGCTTGATGTGGGCCTTGAAGATGCCTGAACTGCAGGGAATGTTGCGGACATTAATGGAG
>CAZWDG010000283.1:0-3165 GCA_964633075.1 uncultured Candidatus Brevefilum sp. | reverse complement strand
GATTATAAATAATCCATCCAATTTTCAACGATCTCTCAAAGATGCTTGACTTTTAATTTTCCGTGTGATAAGATAACCTTCGTTCGGGGGCGTGGTGTAGTGGTTTAACATGCGGCCCTGTCAAGGCCGAGATCGCGGGTTCAAATCCCGTCGCTCCCGCTAATAAAAATCCACCAAACATAGGTGGATTTTTTCTTAAAAGTCGCTCTGAATTTTTCTGTTAAATCTCACTATTTTCTTGAGATATGCCCAATTCCGCAGCTCTTCTCGCCATTTCACTGCGCAGCTTTTTTGAGTCTTTTGGATAGGTTAAATAAAAACCAGAAAATAAAATCCCGCAAATCAACCAGGGAAAGGGGACTGTCCAAATCATTGCCGTTTGGATATCGATCCTATCAGCCATAAATCCAAAAATTAATGCAGCAATGGCAGCAAAACCACTCTCAATAAAAGTGATAAAAGAAAAGGCTGAAGACCGAAGTTCTGGAGGAACAACCCCCTGGATCATGGGTTCTTTCGATCCTTTTCCCGGCCAACTGATCAGCAAAGCCGTAATAAAGCATAAGATTGCCAGTTGGATCAGACTCCAATTCTGAGTTTTCGTAAATAGATAGTAGGTAAATGGAATCCCCAAAAAAACTGAGAGTTGGCCAATAAAAGCACGACCATATTTAGGATTGACCTTTTCGGCATAGTCGCCAATAATGCCACCCATAACGTTACTGATGGCTGTCCCAATCACAACGCCACCAAAAATAAGCGGAGCTTGCGTCGGTTCAACATTCCTGACCTCTACCAACCATAGAATCAGAAATGCGCCCATCACCACCCATGGCATCGACCCAGCAAGACCCTGCGCAATGGCTACCCAGATGGTGGGGATTTTCATCAATTTTTTAATATCCGCAAGCTTGGCTTTATAGCGATCCGCATCTTCCTCTGTCAATTGTCCTTTCATTTCTGGTTCTGCCTCCCCTCGCACCGGTTCATCGACAAGAAACCAGATAACCAACCCTGAGAGGATGCTGGCAATCCCCAATATGACAAAACCATACCGCCACAAAACAGGCGTTGCCAGGGAACCAAGCCCAATAGTAAAAATGATGATTCCCAAAACGCCCATCGCTTCCAGGATGCCAAGCATTCTTCCACGAACATGAGGAGGGAATGTATCCGCCATGATTGAGAAAGTCGCTGGCATTAAACATCCCAAGCCAAGACCAGAAATAACTCTGATAATAAGCAACTGTTCATAACTCTGGGTAAACCCTACGATGATGGTCCAAATACCCCACAGTCCAGTACCGATGAGCAAGACTTTTCTGCGTGAATAACGATCAGCTAGATATCCCCAAAAAGGTGAACTCAGGGATTGAAGAAGGCTGCGAATAAACGTGATCATCGCCAGGTTCATGTTGGACAAAGACCATAAAACTTTTAGAACTGGCGTAAAAATGGACATGGCTTGCCCTTCGCCCTGGTCAATAAAATAGCCAAAAGAAAGGGCAAACAAAGTGCGGCGTTTCAACCGCTTTTTTTCTTGCGATATTGTTACATCTTTCACGATCGTCTCCATATATGTTCCTAAGAAATAATTCTGTCAGTAAACTTGGCTTATTATAATCGTAAACCCCAGCCTTATTCGAGATAATCCAGATATGGCGATTGTAAATTGATCATGGTTTCAACGAGATCATCAACAACAGATGCACGATTAAAGACTGGGTCTGTCAACAAGGCTTGTTTGGCAATGCTTTTTGATCGCTCAATGATAGCCTTTGTGGTTAAGATAGTTGTGCCCACCTGGTTTTGAAGTAGGGCACCAAACCCCTTTGGATAAGGATTCAATGAAACACCCATCAGCGCTTTGTTGCGAACGATACCAGGTACTTCAACTGGCATCTCATCAGGAAGACAATCAATTAACCCATCATTCTGCACATTAACTGCTAGCTCATCATGATCTTCACCTGAAACCATGGCGGAGATGATCGGAACAATCCCCCATAATTCACCCTCACCACTACCAATTGCTAATCGCTCCTGAGGAGGAAGCGGCGGTAATAACATAGATTTTTTATAATCCTCGTAGAATTTTATAATCCCCTGATGATCGACTGAGTCATAAGCCCAATGGATGTATTCGCCAAAATGGCTGTCTGTGGTAATCGGTAGAAGGCCAAAACGTTCGAGAATTTCCACACACAAATGTCTTTCGCCATGGAATCCGAAATAGTTTTCGGCATGGCGAAAATAGTCAGGACCTTTTTCACGAATAATTGGGTAAAGGTCCTCTCCAGTCTTGATATGTATCGCATCCAGGAGAACAGAAAAGTGATTCAAACCGCCGGCTTTAATCCCCAGGTCGTCTGCGCTTATTCCTAAAAGATGCGGCAAATGATGTACCAATTGGGCAATTTCATGGCAGAGCCCGATATAACGCAAATCTGGGAAACACGAAAGTACAGCGTGAGATATTCGGATCATTGGATTGCTGAGATTAATCACCAGGGCATTGGGGGCATATAAAGCGATGTCTTCGCAAATGCTCAATATCGGTGGAATGATTCGCAACGCGTGAAATAAACCACCTGGTCCCCCATTTTCTCCATAGACCTGATGAATACCAAATTGCAGCGGCACCTTCCAATCCTGCTCCCACAGGGCATAACGATCGCCAATTTCGATCGATATGATACAGAAATCTGCATCCCTGACAGCCTCTTTTCGATCAGCCGTTGCCTGTAGTTGGTAGTTCAAGTTATGCTTGGCAATAAAAGTTTGTGCTTCATGATGGGCTATCTTGAGTGTTTGGGGGTTGATGTCATGTAAGACAACCGTACTCCCCTCAAGCCGAGGCTCTTTGAAAATGTCCCCAAGCGTACCCAATCCAAACATTGCGCTGCCTGCCCCAATTAATACGATCTTTGTGCTCATATTTTCTCCTAATAGTTATCCTATCTAAATTGAGTGATCAAAGTAAGACGGTCTATCGAATATTAAGCAATGGGTCAATTATAACAGAGGAAAAATAACCTTTTGTAATAACGAATTGCCTTACAGATAATCTTAATATTGAAAAATACGTTGCCTCATAAAAAATGTTACTTTAGAGACCAGATCAAAGTATCTGGAGATAGAGCAAAATGATGAGTAAACGTAGCA
>CAZWDG010000282.1:0-3178 GCA_964633075.1 uncultured Candidatus Brevefilum sp. | reverse complement strand
ATGAAGAAACCGACGATTAATAAGGCGATGTGGATTGATTTGGAACCCCCGCCATTAATGGCAGTAAATCACATCACCAGGAAGTGGCTGGATGTTCCCTATGCAACTCAATCTCCAGCACAACGGCTGGACATTTACTTACCCAAAGAGGGTGAGGGACCTTTCCCCGTTATTGTTGCCATTCATGGTGGCGCCTGGATGAAAGGTGATAAAAGAAGTATGGAGCAGTATCCCATGGTTCAAGGGTTGGACCGGGATTATGCTGTGGTCTGCATCAACTATCGTTTAAGTCATGAAGCCATTTTCCCCGCCCAAATTTATGATTGCAAAACAGCGGTGCGGTTTGTTCGAGCCCACGCGGATGAATACAATTTTGATCCGGATCGCGTTGCTGCCTGGGGCTCTTCTGCGGGTGCACATTTGTGTGCCTTACTGGGGACGAGTGCTGGAAACATTGCCTTGGAGGATCTTTCGATGGGATGGGCTGATTACTCCAGTCATGTTGATCTGGTGGTGGATTGGTTTGGTCCAACCGAAAACTTCTTGAAGATGGATGAGGAATTAGCAGCCAGCGGAAGCGGTGTGCCGGATCATTCCTTGGCTGATTCGCCCGAATCGCTCCTGCTGGGGCAAAAGATCACAGAAGTGCCGGAATTGGTGCAATTTGCCAGTCCAATGACTTATATCACGGAGGATGTACCCTGGTTCTTGATTCAGCATGGTTCCCTGGATCAACTGGTGCCCGTTGAACAATCCATAAATTTTGCTAAAAGAATCGAGGAGATTGCTGGCGAAGAAAAGGTCATTCTTGAGATTTTAGATGGATGCATCCATGCCGATGCTGCTTTTTTCTCGGATGAGAATGTCACGCGTGTTTACGAATTTTTGGACAGTAAATTAAAAGACGAATAGACCTTCTGCGGCTAGTATATAGGGGGTTGCTTTACGCAGTTGTATATTTGATAAAGGCTGCGAAGCTGACTTTTACTCAGCAAGGCTGAGCGCCAGCTCAATCATCTTCACGAATGAGCGTTCGCGTTCCTCGGGCGTCAACACCTCACCGGTGATGAGATTATCGGAAACGGTTAACAGGCTTAACGCCTTTTTCCCCGCTTTGGCAGCGTTGGTATATAACCCGGCTGATTCCATTTCAACCGCCAGGACACCCATTTTCGCCCAGATCAAAATGTCTTCCAATTTTTCTGCATAAAAAACATCACTGGATAGGATATTGCCAATATGCACGGGGATCTTCATGGTTAGGGCATTTTGGTAAGCCTTGAACAGCAATTCAAAGCTTGCCGTGGGCGCATAAATACCGGGCAGATTTAAGTGCGCCTGGTAGTTTGAGTCGGTGCAGGCACCAATGGCGATGATGATGGCGTTCAATTCAATTTCAGCTTTAAACGCACCAGTTGAACCCACTCGGATGATGTTGTCCACATCGTAGAAATTAAATAGCTCATAGCTGTAAATCGCCATCGAGGGGATACCCATGCCTGATCCCTGCACGGTCACCCGCTTACCTTGATAAAGCCCGGTGAAACCGTACATGCCACGCACCGCATTGACACATTTGGCGTCCTCCAAAAAGGTCTCAGCAATATACTTGGCGCGCAGGGGATCCCCTGGCATGAGCACGGTTTTAGCCACATCCTTTTTTTTGGCTTCATTATGAGTGGTGGGGGTGTTATCCATGTCTTTTTCCTCGCTCTAGGGCTCTGGTAGAATTTTCACCATCATTATACTATGGTGCTCATGCCCCACTTGTTTTAATGACCAAATATCTCAAAACTTGTGGCTTGTAAAAGCATAACTAAACAGCAAATTATTATTACTGAAAATTAAAAAGACAATTTACATATTTTGTGGTTTTTCACGCAATAAACTCTGATTACGGGGAAAAGACTATAATAAAAGCATCCCGGCCCTCTAGACTAAGGCGTTATAAGCTTTACGTCAATCAACTTTCACCATTTTATTAAAGAAAGCGGGTACGATGAGCCCTTTACAACCCCACATTCGCCTTGATGAGACCATGCAAATAAAGTATGCCCTTTTGCCAGGTGATCCTGCCCGTCTTGATCGGATTGCGCCGTTTTTATCAGATGTGCAGGCGTTAGCGTATAACCGCGAGTACCGCAGCCTGAGGGGGATCTATAAAGGACTTCCTGTGCTGGCGCTTTCCACCGGCATTGGTGGCGCCTCAACCGGGATTGCAGTAGAAGAACTGCGTAGGATTGGTGTGAGAGCCATAATCCGCATTGGCAGCTGTGGAGCTTTACAAAAAGAGATCCGGCTCGGCGATCTTGTGATCGCCAATGGGGCGGTGCGCGATGACGGGACCTCAAAGACCTATATTGCCCCCGAATTTCCAGCCGTGCCCGATCCGTATTTAATGGTGGCGTGCATTGAAGCGGCGAGCGAGATGGGATTTCGCTGCCACATCGGGGTTGTGCGCAGCCACGACAGCTTTTACACCGACCGTGAGGAGGCCATCGATGCATTTTGGTCAAAGCAGGGTGTGCTGGCGGCTGACATGGAAACGGCTGCCTTGTTCACCATTGGGATGTTGCGGGGTCTTCGTACAGCCTCAATCCTGAACAATGTCGTCGCCTATGGAGAGGATACCCTTGACGGGATCGGTGAATATGTAAAGGGCGAGGATCGGACGATGCAGGGTGAAAGGAATGAAATCCTCACAGCGCTTGAGGCGTTTTATAAGGTAGATCAAAAGAGTCTTTAAACTTGATCGCTTGATCCAACTCAATTGTAGGTCACGCACAGCCGATGAGCCCGCGAAATATCGTGGCGGTGAGGAGGAAGGCTTGCGTGACGATAGTTTCTTGTTTATTTGTAAGTCACGCACAGCCGACAAATCCACGAATTATCGAGGCGGTGAGGAGGAAGGCTTGCGTGACAAAAGAATTCTTTTTATCAAAACTCAGCCATTAATTCGAAAACGCGCTTTTGAAAAGCGTCACGGTCTACCTGGGTGACGATATACGCATTCGGTTCCATTTTCTTATCGCTGTGCAGATCCGTGACCGTCTTGCCCCTGGTCAGGTGCCCTTTGGTCTCCACACGGATGCCAACGCGGTGGGTGGTAAAAATCGAGTTATCCGCAGCATAGAGCACGGTGAGGGGATCATGCAAACAAACGCCAGGATAACCAAAT
>CAZWDG010000281.1:0-3179 GCA_964633075.1 uncultured Candidatus Brevefilum sp. | reverse complement strand
TCCAGCTTGACGATCATCATATCCAGGTGAGCGGTCTACCTCACCCGCTCCCGCCCGAGATAATCGACCGCACCATTCACACCTCACGCTGGCAGCCTCAAATCAAAGCCGCCATGCGCCAGCACCAGTCGCACATCAGCCTGGTCTACACCGGCAACCATCCGGACCCTGTGGAGAGGATGGTCTCGCTTTATCTCACAGCCCATGCCCTCGAAAACGAGAATTTGCTAGGCATCCTCAACCCGGGAGCCTGGACTGCGCACCCTCCTGCAGATTTCCTGACGCCAGAGAAGATTCGAAGCTATCGCCAGACAATTCCCTTCAACCTGTGGGTGGGGTATGTCAAATTCTTCATTGAAAAAGAACACTACTGGCTGGTCACCAAAGGGCATCACGTTTTTGATGTACCAGACCTGGCTTACCGGGTCCAATCGGATGAAATTCCTGAAGACATCATCAACAATTTCATCAATATTTTCTATTATCTCTATCAGGAAGATGTCTTTGTAACAGCAGGCGATACCCTGTCGATTGGCGCAGAGGGGGAGAAATTACAATTCTCTGAGGTCCCTGCGGAAATGGATTACATCATGGGACCCTCCGGCACATTGGTCATCGAAAAAGCCTCTCCGGAGGCATAACCAACCCGGCTTCATACACTTTGATGCGTGAAGTCCAGGACAAATCGATATTGCTGGCTGTTTTCCACCGCATCAGGGATATATTGCCGCACCCAGGTGATCGCCTCAGGTCCGCTAAAGCCAAAGGCAGCCTTTGCCAGGCAAGCGGCAAATAACCCAGTGCGTCCCACCCCAGCATGACAATGGATCACAATCCTATGCCCACTCTTAAGTGCATGAAGCATTTGTTGAATCGGCGCGTTCAGCACACCTGGTGAAGGCACGGAAAAATCCGGTATGGGGGCATAAATCACATCCAATCCAAGCTCGTGGTAACGTTTCCGCAGATCTTGACCCGTCAGCTCCTGAGCCTCTTCCTCAGGGATGAGCATCACCACAGTCTCCACGCCGGCATTAAGATAGGCTGTCAGAAGATTCTGTTCAGGGTCAAAAAACGGACTGAGAGGTAAGGGGCTGCAAAAGGCCTGGCCGAGAAAGCCAAAGGGAAGTTCTTTCAATGTTTGGTTGATAGACAATGCTGCCTCCTGATCCTGATGACTACTAAATTATACGGGAAATTCAGATGCTGTTGACTTTTTCGCTAAGATGGACCTCTTCGGGAGAGTTATATCCGTGTGCTAGATTAAATTGTGAAAAATATGACTGGAATTCAAAGATTTAAAATGCGTTAAGCAGGACCTTATATTTTCTACTGGTCATTATTGACGCTTGTGGTATAATTTCGCTGAAAAACGTATGAAGTATCAATGCAAAATCTGGCTTGAATTTTCACACGTTTAACAAAAGTTCAAGTTCTATTTTAGGAGGATGTCTGATGAAGGTTATTGTTGATGAAGATTTGTGCCTGGGTTGTGGTATTTGTGAAGGTATAGCCCCTGAGGTTTTTAGCCTTGCCAATGAGCCCTTTGCCGAAGTCTTAGTTGATCCCGTACCGGAAGAATACGAAGATGCCGTCCGGGAAGCTGCTGAAGAATGCCCTGAAGAAGCGATCATTATCGAAGAGTAATTCTATAATATAAAACAGCTAACATAAGAGGTTGTCCCGTCAAGAGACAACCTCTTTTGTCTTAAAAATTGTTATTCGTAGTGATGTCCCTGCTTGAACCCGTCGTAAGGAGCAGTGACCGCCCCATCAAATTGGAATGTGATTGGATTATTTTTTTGAACAGAAATGTAGCTACTCAGGTCATCCGACTGCTGAAGAGTGGGGGGTGTGGTTTGGCGGCGAAGCCGCCAAACCACACCCCTAATTTCCTTGCCGCCTGAGTAGTTACGCTTTTTTATGTACTATGGAAATGTGTAATTTTCCCCCTTGTTCAAAGCATGTCTTTCATCCTGTGTAGATAAAAAGCTACAGGATGATTCCCACAAATGTTGCATTGACAAGATGCACTGAAAAGGGTATTATATTTCTTAATGTTGATATTTTTATCACCAAAAAGAAATAAAATATGCGTTTTAAAGATTTTGAATCCAAAATAAAGGGACTGCCATTATTCAATCTAAACGACATTTGTAAAGCTGATCCGGGTTTTCATCGGCGTCAGTTGAGCGATTGGCAAAAGCGAGGCTACATCCAACCCCTGGCTGGAGGCTATTACCTCCTTGCAGATCGCGAGGTCGACGAGTGGTTACTGTTTATGGCCGCTAATCAGCTCTATCAGCCATCATATGTCAGCCTCGAATCAGCACTGGCGTATCACCAAGTCATTCCTGAAAGCGTGCTGGGGATAACCAGTGTCAGTGCTCGTAAGACCCGGCAGTTCAACAGCCCTTGGGGGCAGTTCAGCTATCGCAGCGTGAAACCCGGATATATGTTTGGCTACCGGGTGGTAGAAAACAAGCCAAATCAAAAGTATCTGATTGCCAGTTTGGAGAAGGCAGTATTGGATTTTTTATATTTGAACCCACATTTACAAGCCGTTGAGGATTTAGAAGGGTTGCGCTGGAACAAAATACTCCTGCAACACCTAGTTAACAGCCCATTATTTGACCAATATTTAATGATATTCAATAAAAGAGCCCTGGAAAGCAGGGTGGATTTACTTAAAAGGTATCTCAATGCTTGATTTTCAACAGATCAAAGACCAGTACCCACCTCACCTGCAGGGGTATGAACGGGCTATACTGCGGGAATATTTACAATGTAAGGTTTTGCAGGCTATTTTTAACAGTACTTCAGCCAGCAAGCTGTCATTTTTAGGAGGAACAGCTTTGCGGGTCGTATTTGGTAACCTTCGCTTTTCTGAAGATATCGATTTTGATAATTTTGGTCTGAACTGGCAATCTTTCGGTGATCTAATTGTAAAACTAAAGCGATTTTTAGAGTTAGAAGGCTTTGAGGTTGAAATCACTAAGGTTGAAAAAAGCGCCTATCACTGTTATCTTCGTATCCCTGAACTTTTATATGAGCAAGGATTATCATCCATCAAGCACGAAAAAATCCTCATTCGGGTAGATACGGTAGCACAGGGATATCATTACCAGCCAGAGATTAAGATTCTAAACAAATTTGATGTCTTTACTGAAATCAGAGCT
>CAZWDG010000280.1:0-3203 GCA_964633075.1 uncultured Candidatus Brevefilum sp. | reverse complement strand
CCTTTAGGTTTATTAGCATTAATCAGTTCTGGGCACCGTGATAGTGCTTCTCCTGATGTTCAGGCTGCGATCGAGTTTATGATGGCAAACCAACAATCCCAGGGCGGGTGGCAAACGTCGTGGGATTCTACGACAAATGCCAATATCACGGGGACAATGCTCCAGGCTATCAGCGCTTTAGGCCAACTTCCTGACGATGAGAACTGGCAAAAAAAGGATGGAAATCCTCAAACAGCTTTACTGGCAATCCAACAAGAAAATGGGATGATTGGCGGTGATTTTGCGAACGCCTATTCCACCGCTGATGCCATGATCGGACTTTCAGGACAAACCTTGTATAACTTGAGTTATGTGCGTAAGATAAATCAATCTTTTGATTTCCTCATTCAGTCACAAGAACCTGATGGGGGGTGGGGAAGCGTTGGACAGACTATCGATGTCATCCTGGCTGCCAGTGCTGGCGGCTGGGACCCAAATTCATTTAGTCGACAGAATTCAACCCCCAAAGTCTATTTGGAGGAAAAGATCGAATCATATACTGAAACCGGACCGGACGCGCTGGGTAAGAGCATTTTGGGGATCGTGAGCCTGGGGCAAGATCCTGCGGATTTTGCCGGAATAGACCTGATTAGCGCCTTAATGGCGACCTATGATAAGAAAACCAATGCCTTTGGAGATCCAGCCAATACCTGGCATCAATCCCTCGGAATCTTAGGCCTTTACGGATCTGGAACGGAGATCCCTCAGGGTGTCGTGGATACGCTGATCAGTTTACAAAATGCGGATGGCGGTTGGGAGTATGCACTAGGTTCCGGAACATCAGCAGATTCAACAGCTTTAGCACTCCAAGCGCTTTATGCAGCTGACATAAGCCCTGATCAATCTGCGATCCAAAAGGGTTTTGATTTTATCAAGTCAAAACAGCTCCAGGATGCCAGCTGGGGCGATTCCAGTACGACCGCCTATGTCATCATGGCGGTAAACACTTTTCAAATGATGGATGAAAACTGGTTGAAGCAAACCGGTAAAACACCCCTGACAGCACTGCTATCATTTCAAAAACAAAACGGCGCCTTTCGTTTCAATTGGGAATACCCAGAAGATAATCTGATGTCCACAACGTCAGCGATGATTGCCATGCTGGGTGAGGATTTTCTGGTCAAACCTAATGAATTCGGAGAAATCAACGTGGCTGGTCTTGTCATTGACCCGGGTGATGATGAGGTCACGACTGCTTGTGTGGATTTAGAGGGTGATTCTTTATCCGGATTAGGGCTATTAGATGCTTCAGGATTCCCCTATACAACCCAGGATGGATTTATGAACAGCATTTTGGATATTTCCAATCCCAAAGGGGAAACATTGTACTGGTCTTATTGGGGATGGGATGGACGAGAATGGGCCTTTAAGAACACTGGTCCAGGTGAATCTGTCGTTTTGCCAGGGAGTATTGAAGCCTGGCATTTCACCAGTTGGGACATTTTCCCCTCTTTACCCCCCAATTTTCAGCCGAACCTCACTGCTATTTGCCAGGCGAAAGTACAGAAAAACTACACAACGCAACCCTTTTTGAATTATGAAGATATATTTCGTCCGATTTCAGCCGATGGTGGGGAACTTGAGGGATCAGATGAATTCGCCAACACATCGCAAAAAGCCCAGAATTCACAAGAAGTTGAACCTCAATCCACCCGATCATGGGTTCCACTCGTAATCATCAGCGCTTTCGGTGTAGCGCTCATGTTCGTGATGATTTTGTTCATAAAGAAGCGACAGAAATGAAATCTCGTGTGGTTGGCATCTTTGTCGATGGTGTTGTCGTTACACTTGGATTGTTGAGCCTTTTAGCACCCTTTATTTTCCCCTGGGCGAGAAACTCGAGTGCACAAGGTGCAAGCTTTCCGATCATGGTCAGCCTCATCATCATCCTGTGTCTTTTGGTTGCGTTCTATGAGGCACAGACCTCCGTTCTAGAAAGCAAAATGATTGCTTTTTTAGGGATATTGATCGCGATTAACGCCGGCCTTCGCTTCCTCGAAAACGCCATTCCTGGACCCGCTGGATTCAGCCCAACCTTTTTTCTGATCATCTTGATGGGGTACTTTTTTGGCAGCCGAATCGGCTTTTTGATGGGGTCCATGACGATGTTGGTCTCAGGGTTAATCACAGGCGGCGTTGGTCCCTGGCTTCCCGGGCAGATGATCACCGCTGGATGGGTTGGGCAAAGCGCAGCTTTATTAATCCCCATCATCAAATTGATCCACATCAAAGATAAACCAGCCGAAATCATCCTCTTAGCCATTTTTGGGGCTTTTTGGGGGCTTCTCTATGGTGCCATCATGAACCTATGGTTTTGGCCCTTCCTGGCTGCTTCACCAGACCTGATTTGGACCCAATCAGCCCATTTCTCAGAAAACCTCCAGCGTTACACTGCCTATTACACAAGCACCTCATTGGTTTGGGATGTCACCAGAGCCATTGGAAATATTTTGGTGATCAGCGTGATGGCAAAACCTGTCATTAAAATATTTGAGCGCTTTCAACGCCGTTTTTCCTTCGACTATACCCAAAAGACAAACGCATGAAACATAGCCTCTCCTGGGTCCTTTGGTTAATTGCAATAATGGTGCTCTTGTTAACCACTCGAAATCCACTCTATCTTCTAATTATCCTCATCGGATTGTTCTTCTTAGGGAAGTCCTTAGCTAAAAACGTCGGTAAAACTAAATGGGGGAACCAAAATTTGCGGTTTTTAGTTACCATGGTGATCCTTTCTACCATCATCAATATGTTTTTTACCCATGTAGGTGAAACCATTCTTTTCAAAATACCTCAAAACTGGTTGCTAATCGGTGGCATAATCACGATCGAGAGCCTTGCCTTCGGGTTGATCAACGGTCTGGTCATCGCTTCGTTATATATCACTTTCAATATATTTAACCTTGCCTTAAGCACCAAACAAATCACCCGGTTGATCCCGAATTTCTTTCATCCGATTGCGACGACTGTCACGATCGCACTGACCTTCTTTCCTTCTATTCAGGTGCGCGCCCGAGAGATAAGAGAAGCACAGATGATCCGAGGCAATCCCATGAAACGCATCTCCGATTGGTTACCGCTTCTGCTGCCGCTCCTGGTCACCAGCCTTGAAAACGCCTTTCAACTATCTGAATCGATGACCGCCAGGGGGTATCATACCCAAC
>CAZWDG010000279.1:0-3206 GCA_964633075.1 uncultured Candidatus Brevefilum sp. | reverse complement strand
GCTGTGCCCACCATGCCATCTTTATCAATGCTGATATTTTCTGGTAATGCGCTTGCCTTGCTCGAGGTCACGATGCATTTTATTCGAATCGGTCGCCCGAAGACCTCTTCCAGAATATCGGATGTGAGGTTGATATTGCCTTCTCGGTCCATCATTTCCTTGAGTGTATCTGACGCAAACCCCAAAACAAGCGTATCTTCATTCATTCCGGTTAGCTTCGATGAATTTAACAAGCCCTCTGTCCGCCGATTGTGTTTACCAACGAGGTTCTTGATCTTTGGCCATGCCAGAAGGACCTCATTAAGTGTGATGTCTTCACCCTGTTTTGGCTTCTCCGGGGCTTCTTCGCTAGGTGTTTCCTGTGATATCACCTCGGGTTTTGCTTTCGTCATATCTGGTTCAGGTTCGGAGGTGGGTTTCTCTTCAGTGGGTGGTTCGGTAGGAATATCGGGTGGCTGTTCAGGACGCTTCTGAGAGGATTGTGCTGGTTTTTTGGGTGCTTGTTGTCTTGGCTTGGGTTCTGCTAAAGGTTCAGGCTTTTCATCAACAATCGCCCTGTCAGGGGCATGTAAGAGGGGTTCTGGCTCGGTCAGGAAGGTCGTGAATGCCAATTCCAGCCCTAATCCAGGATGCCAATTGGCATATTCCTCAGTCGTGGCTGTGTTGAATGCCTCAATCGCTCGAAGCAAATCGGTCACTTCGATCTGGTTGGCGTGCTCGTGGATTTTTTCACGTATAGGCTCAGCTTCCTCAATTTCATTCTGGTTGCCCATTCTAAAGAGAAGAATATTTCGCAGGTATGTGACCAATTGGCGTGATAACTGGCGTGGATCTGTGCCACTATCCAGTGATTTGTGGATCCGTGCCAGTCCCTGAGAGGCATCTTTGGCGATCAACGCGTCAACGATCTCGATCACGCTCAGGCTGGTCGCTGTTCCCAGTACATTCTGGGCAATTTCCAGTGTGATCATGTCCTGGGTGGAGGAAAGTTGATCTAAAAGTGAGATGGCATCTCGCATGCTGCCGGTGGCTTGTCGAGCGATCAGGGTGTACGCAGTCTCTTCGACTTGGATATTCTCTTCCTCACTTTTTTCCTTCAGGTATTTAACAATAACATCAACCGGAATCCGCCGAAATTCATGCTGCTGACAGCGTGAGAGGACAGTTGCCGGGATCTTGTGGATTTCTGTGGTTGCGAGGATAAAAATCGCATGCGGCGGTGGTTCTTCCAGCGTCTTCAGCAGGGCATTAAAAGCCGCTGTTGAAAGCATATGCACCTCATCGATAATGTAGACCTTGAATTTGCCCTGGGAAGGTGAAAAATTGATCTTTTCACGCAGATCGCGAACATCGTCGACGCTGGTGTTGGAGGCAGCATCAATTTCGATCAAATCCAGGAAGCGCCCATCATTCAACGCCTGACAATGCTCACACTGATTGCACGGACGATTAGCCAGTTCAGGGTCAAGACAATTAACTGCTTTCGCTAAAAGCCTTGCGGTGGTCGTTTTACCTGTTCCTCTTGGCCCAGCAAAAAGATAGGCATGCGCGACGCGATCGTTTGCCACCGCGTTGCGAAGGGTTTGGATGATGTGTTCCTGTGCAGCGACCTCATCCCAATTTTGTGGGCGCCATTTACGATAAAGTGCTTTTGCCATTGTTAATCATTCAATTCTCAGGGTATTGCATAGGTGATGATCGTTTCTCCAACTGCATTGAGCAGCCTCGCCGTCTCCCCGGATTGCCAGATGGGCGAATCGGACTGCCAATACAATTCTATCACTGTATTAATGCCTTGTTTTGAGAGGACTTTAATCGCTCCACCGCTATTCAGGATCAAAGCCGGAAAAGTAAAAGTTTGCTCTTTTTCATCGACGAGTTGCCAACCGGTGAGGTCGATGGGACCTTGGCTTTGATTGCGAATTTCGACATACTCCACGTCGAGATTGCCTGCCCCGACGATGGTGTAGATGTCAATCTCAATATTTTCATTGATGAAAGCAATTGTAGAGTCCTCAGATTGATCTTGGGTGTCGGATGGGGTTTGGTCGGATTGTGAGAGGCTTGTTTGTTCGCTGGATGTGCCTGTCAGCGTTGTGCTATCCTCCGGATAAGGATGTATCAAATCCCAGATCCATAAAATGGTCAGGGTGACACCAGCTGAGATTAGAATGTTGAGTAAAAGATAAAATAAGAGTCTTGATTTCTTATTCATAAACCTTGCCTTCCCACAATAAAGAATGATAGCACATCTGGGTCCGAATCGCCAAAAGAAAGGCGTGGCAAATTTGGGATTATGGCGAAACCTCATGGATGAATTTATCATTTAACAATTTCATAACAAGACATTTGATTTTCATTAATAGGGATATGTTATGCTATGGGTGGTTTTGGGAATTTGATTTCTCTCCTTTCAAATTTTGCCTAAACCTCAAGGTTGAGCACAAAGCTCAACGACATTAGAAGGTGAGGTTATCAAAGCAAAGCAGGCGTTTGGTGAGGCGCCTGTTTTGTGCTTAAATCCCCTAATCCACACCCGGATTACTAAAGGCCAGTTCCTTGATGTGTTCGATGTGATCTCGTTGATGCCATAAGGTCCTTCGCAGGATCTTGCGATAGGACCAAAATTCGCCCTCAATACCCATGACTCGCACTTCATTTTCAAAACTTGGGAAGATCTGGTCAATCAGAGCAGCGGTTTGCTGAAGTCGCGCTTCAGGCTGGTTTTCAAGGTCATGATGTGTCAAATCGGTCAGATCCATTCGAGAGAGGTACCATAATTCTGCATTCGCCACATGCTTGACGATGCCCAGGATGTTCCAGCGTTGTCCCGGGAAATCCTTCTCGAGGATTGCAGGATCAAGCGTGTTCAACCCAGCCAGTAATTCCTCACGCTGCCAGTGGAAAATGTTCAATCCTTGTTCGATCTCTAGTGCTGTCAATGAGCGCCAGTCATCCATAAACCAGGCATTGATCTCGTAACCCTGGCCTTCTGGTGACGGTTGGTTATCTTCTCCCAAACGGAAGGTCTCATATCTTTCGACGATCCGAATATCCATATCTGAAAGATCTACCCAGGGTTCAGGTGTGTGATCCTTGATCCAAACCTCATATTGAAGCAAGGCTCGAGGGAGGCGGATCAGGGCTTCTGCTTCGTCCATGCCATAGGCAAAACAACCCGGGTAGTCCAGCGCCCAGGCCAGCAT
>CAZWDG010000278.1:0-3212 GCA_964633075.1 uncultured Candidatus Brevefilum sp. | reverse complement strand
CCTACCCCCTGCCCCCTCCCTGAAGGGAGGGGAGGATTAGGATGGTGCGGTCTGGAAAGATGACCACACCTCATTTGCGGGAGTAGGGGCGACGCATGCATCGCCCCTACTGCCTATATATTTATATAAATGTTGTGGTTTTCAACATTCTCCTAAAACCTGTTGACTTTCTAAATTGATGCGACTATAATGATATTCCTTGCCCCGGCAGGTGTTTTTTGCTGGGGTAAACTTATGTAACCCCAACTTTCCCGGTCCCTGGCGGTGACACGCAAGCGCGATTGGTTAAGTGAAGATTGGAGTAGGAAAGATGAAATTTGTAATTATTGAACAAGGCGGCAAGCAATATCGTGCTGCTGAAGGTGAGACGATCGAAGTCGATCGATTGCCGAACGAGGTGGGCGAAGCCTTAACCCTGGAAAATGTTCTGCTTTCTGTGAATGATGACGACGTGACTGTGGGCACCCCACTGGTTGATGGTGCCAAAGTCCAGGCGAGGGTTCTCAACCATTATAAAGGTCGCAAGATCCTGGTTTTCAAATATAAACCAAGGCAGCGGTACCGGGTAAAATCAGGCCACCGGCAGCATTATTCACGATTGCTGATCGAATCGATTGAAATGGAGTAGAAATTATGGCACATAAAAAAGGCGGCGGCACATCACGTAACGGTCGTGACAGCAAATCGAAACGACTGGGTGTAAAGAAATATGGCGGTGAATACGTCATCAGCGGTAATATCCTTGTCCGTCAGCGCGGCACCAAGGTTCATCCTGGGTGGAATGTTGGTATGGGCAGGGACTTCACCCTTTTTGCGACAAGCGATGGCCTGGTCCATTTTGAGACCATGCCTGGTGGGCGAAAAAAGGTGCATGTCGTTACCATCCCCGAGGAAGAATAAGACGGGATCATTTTTGAAAGGATTGTGAGAAAGTTATGAAGAAAAACATTCATCCCGAATATTATCCAGACGCGATAGTGATTTGCGGTTCCTGCGGGGCGACCTGGACGACTGGCTCAACCCAAAAGGAGATCCGAACAGAGGTCTGCTCGAACTGCCACCCATTCTATACCGGTCAACAACAGCGAATTCTCGACCGTGAAGGTCAGGTAGATCGCTTTTATAAACGGCTGCAGGTGCGACAGGATTTCCTTGACGAACAGCAAGCCAAGGAAGAACAAAAAATTACCGGTGAAATCCCAGTTGAAGAACTTGGATTGGGCACCCGCGTTGACAATGCCTTGCTTGATGCGGGGATCAAAACCATTGCGGATGTGCTGGTACGGTTGGAAGGCGGCGAAAAAGCCATGTTGGATATCAGCGGTTTTGGACGTAAGTCGTTGATCGATTTGAAAAAAGCTTTACGCCAACAAGGGTATAAGATCCCTGAAGCAGCTGAAGAAATCACTGTATGAATTAATTAAAGAATCAAAAAATCCGGTAAACTTAACAGGCAGAAGATTATTTCTCTGCCTGTTCTTTTTTATCATTTTTGATAGGGAGAATTTAATGAAACATCATGTTGGTTCTGTCGAGGTAATTTGCGGTTCCATGTTCTGCGGTAAAACGGAAGAATTGATCCGCCGTTTACGTCGGGCGAGGATTGCCAAGCAGCAGGTACAGGTGTTTAAACCCGCGATTGATAACCGGTATGATCAAAAAAAGGTCACTTCTCATTC
Organism: uncultured Candidatus Brevefilum sp.; assembly: GCA_964633075.1. Lineage (GTDB taxonomy): Bacteria > Chloroflexota > Anaerolineae > Anaerolineales > Anaerolineaceae > Brevifilum. The sequence goes on along the minus strand of CAZWDG010000278.1, from coordinate 1,533 downwards.
AGGTATTGACCTGGACGCCCTGCCAGTGTCATCTTCAAGGGATGTGCTGGAAGCGCTTGATCCAAATACCACTGTGGTTGGGGTGGATGAGGTCCAGTTTTTTGATGAGGGCATTGTGGACGTGGTTGAAGAGCTCGCCGATAAAGGGTTGCGGGTCATTGTCACCGGTTTGGATATGAACTTCCGTGGGGAACCCTTTGGCTGTATGCCCCAATTGCTGGCGCGGGCGGAGCGTGTTGATAAACTGCAGGCGATCTGTATGGTGTGCGGTGATGCTGCCAGTCGAACCCAACGATTGGTAAATGGGAAACCGGCTCATTTTAATGACCCGATCGTCGTGGTCGGCGCACAGGAAATGTACGAGGCACGCTGTCGTAAGCATCATGAGGTCCCAAGAGACTGAGAAATGAGGCGTCCGATGCAAGATTATCATTCTTTCTTGGCCGAAATATTGATCCCTGAAGAGGAACTGAAGAACCGGGTGCGTGAACTTGGCGAGGAGATCAGCCGAGATTATGCTGGTAAGCGCATCCTGGCGATTTGCATCCTGCGTGGGGGGGTGATGTTCCTGACGGATCTCATCCGGCATATCAAGCCGCTCGTGGCGATCGATTTTATGGGCGTTTCGTCCTATGGAAGCGGTGCGCGCAGTTCGGATGGCCAGGTTCGGATTACCCTGGACCTGAGCACCAATATTTCCAATCAACACGTCTTGATCGTTGAGGACATCGTGGACAGCGGGAATACCCTGGCTTCTGTAATCGAGATGCTGCGCACGCGCAATCCTGCCAGTTTGGAGGTGTGCACATTGTTGAACAAATTCTCGCGCAGGGAAGTCGATGTCCCCATCAAGTATTGCGGATTCAATATTCCGGACAAATTCGTGTTCGGTTATGGGTTGGACATGGATGAGTATTACCGCAACCTGCCCTTTATCGGCGTGGTAGACCTGGAAAAATATGAGGCTGAGCTTTAGTTCTGAGATCTGCGCTTTGTTAGCGCTGATTCGGGAGGAACAGCGCCCAGACCAGGCGCTGTTCCTTGTGGGCGGTGCGGTCAGGGATGCATTGCTGGGGCGAAAGATCCATGACCTGGATTTTGCCATGGGGGAGAACCCCACCGCCTTAGCCAAACGCGTGGCGCAACGTCTGGGGGTCGGCTTTTTTGTCCTGGATGATGACCGACACACGGCACGGGTCCTTTATCATGATTCGGAAGGTAAACGCTCTCCCATTGATTTTGTCCAGTTTACCGGTGATGGCCTTTTAGCGGATCTGGAAAACCGGGATTTTTCCATCAACGCCATGGCGGTCTCACTCTATGATCTCTCGCAGGTGATTGATCCCTTGAGGGGAAGGGTGGATCTGGAGGGAAGAGTAATTCGAGCTTGTAGCAACCATGCCCTGCTGGATGATCCCGTGCGGGTTATACGGGGAGTTCGGCTGGCAGTTCAATTTCGCTTTGCGTATGCACCCGGCCTGGAGCGAATGATGGTGGAAGCGGCAGCGCACCTGCCCGGGACCTCCTTTGAAC
>CAZWDG010000277.1:0-3214 GCA_964633075.1 uncultured Candidatus Brevefilum sp. | reverse complement strand
GGCCGAAGTTAGATTTGATGTGAGTAGTATTCACAGATATTGCTGGTTTCCTGACAGATCCTAGAATTTGTCCTTTGTTCTCGCTCGGTCAGACCCCTCTCCGCTTCGCTTCGGGTCTACTAAAGACAGGCGAGAACTTAGACTCTTAAAACCTTGGTCGTGCAGCTTAAGCCTGAGGCAAGGTTAGATAATTTCCCTGGTTTGCTATAAATATTTTTTAGAGGTATGATAACCCCATTCCACGCACAGTTGATTTCACACAATCATACATTTTCTGCCAGGTTGGAATTGGCTTCAAAGTTTTAAGATCGTAGGCTTTATCAAACCTGACGCCTGGATTACCATTTTTCAATTGAAAAACATGCTCATAACGAACAAGAAGCTTCTTGATAATATCGTTCGCATCTTTAAGAGACATCCCTTGTTTTGTCACCGAATGTCCAACCTCTCCCATCCATCGAGCTTCTAGACCTGTCCCATTGGGATATAAGCCATCAGCTGAACCGACTCCTTCTAAATGAGCTCCGCTAACCGTAATTGCAATTGCGTTGGCAGCAACTTCATACAATAATTCTTCTGTCAAAGCACCGCTCTTTGGGTAAATATCAGAAACGATGATACATGGTGCATTGCGTGAAAACGCTTGTTCAACCACAGACTGTACCCACATAACGCCACGAGTCGAGGTAGCAACATGACGGATATGTATAGGATGCAGCAGATGATAATCGGCTCTGCAAACCAGGTTAGCAAGAATTAAGGATGCTATCTGTACGACTGCTGCACCAGGTGCATCACCACCCAAACCGCCAACCATGACAGTGGCAAGGGAAGCATTTCTCATCCCATACACAACTGAATTTAATGCACGGATCATATTCACCTGGTCAATGATGAGCTCATTTAATAAAGCTACCAGGTGAGCATCCACTGGACGAAGAAAATCAGGATGAGAGATTGCCAGATCGCCTAATTCAGTGACCGCACTTTGACCAGCTAATAATCCCAATCCCGGTCTTCCGATTCGCTTCAAAATCTCTCGAAGTTTTTGTAATTCCCAACGAGCTGCATGAACCTCGATTGGACCTCCAGACTCGACAGCTTGCCCATCAATATGGGTGATCGAACCACAGGTAACCATGTCAGCAATTTGCTCCTGCATACAACTTTCAGTATAGGGGATAAAGATTTCCTCTGGCGTTGGTACGCCAGGATTACCAGCACAGATTAGCGGCAATCGATCATCCATAACCTTGCGGGAATACAGATAACAGGCATCTCGCCCTTCCCCCATCTGTAAGCGTTGCGGTGCATTCGCTAACCCTTGGAGCAACTCATCCTTACTGAATTGTATGACTCGGCCTGTGTTAATGCAGTATATCCCTGAGGATTCTGCTAATTCTAAACCCGCTTGAAATATGCGGTCTATCATTGCGTTGTCTTCCGGGATAATCTCAAGCCTATCCCACTTTAGATCATATTTCTTGATAAGGTTCATGGTCGGAAACACCATATGATCCATATCCCAATCTTTTTTCGCTACTTCAGGTCCAGTTTTTGACCGATTGATTATTTCAAGATAAGAATTAATCAAGATTCACCTACCTAGCCAATCAATGTATCTTTATTATTTAATCAAGCAATTTTCTACTGATTAACAAAGAAAACACAATTTTCTATATTTTAACCCAGATAAATCGATTTTCACCTGGGGTATGCGTGTAATTGATCTTCTATATTCATTTAAGTGATATTCAGTAGTATTAGTGGGCTAAAGCAAAGTCGCACAGTAGCGGATTTAGCAGTTTCAGAGGTGATCATCCATGCCCAGCTGGCAGAGGCGCTTCAGTACCAGCCTAAGCGAGATGTGATCTAGACAAAATAAGTGCAAAATCTTCGTGGTGGGTACACTAGCAAGTCCAAAGATATCTGGTATTGAACGGACATTGGGTCAAGATCTGTTTAGTAATTACTTTTCATCAGCTTTTCCAGGCACTTTAAACTTAAACCAGATCGGTATGATGGTCAAGAAAGACACAACCGCGGCTACAATGAAAGGAGATCGCGGATTAATGTATTTCCACATCAATGTGCCAAGATAGGAGGCGGGAAGAGAGATCAGTCCAATGCTGCTGTAGAATATGCCGTTGAAAGCCCCCAATTTGTCATGCGGTACAACTTTGGAGATCAGTGATGAATATGCAGGGGAAAGCAATCCCACACCAAGACCGAAGATCACCCAGACCACAGCAAAGGGGATAAATCCGACCACATTGAGGAAGATCGAGTAAGCGACGAAGATCATGAAAAAGCCTAGGGAAATGGGTACCCTCTCACCGTATTTGTCAGATAATTTTCCTGAGATCAAAGGCGTGAACAGCATGGAAATTGAGAATATAGATGACAGTATCCCGATTTCCTGGATATTTAAACCACCAATTTGTTCCAAATACAGGGGTTCAATCTCACGAGAAAGCTGGTAAGCCGTATCCCGGACCCCATCGGTTAGGAAAATCCAGGTGATCACACCACCTCCAGCAATCATAGTGATGAGGGTTTTTATACTCATCCCGAATGAATTCCAGGATAAATCTTGCGTTTCATGAGAGGATGCTGATTTCATCGTGGTTGCCATCCACATCCGTAATCCTGCTGCAAGGGTGTAAAGGATCGCAGCTACCATGAACATGACTTTATAACCAAATTGAGCTGCAAGAAATCCACCCAATACCGGTCCAACAATACCGCAGATCTGGAAGATCATGTCTGTGGCCCCGAATACTCGCCCCCTGTTCTCTTGTTTTGAATTCTCAGCAATGAAAGCACCAAAACTCGGGGCAACCATAGCGCCAGGAAGCCTGTTAATCGCCAGAGCCAGGATCAACCACTGCCAGGTTGGTGCCAATACCAGCAAGAAGCCTCCGACCACACCGCCCACACTGCCAATCGCTATGGCTTTCAACCGTCCGATTGAATCAGATATCCAACCGCCAAAAACTTGAGTGATCAGGGATACAACCGCAAGGATGGTAAACACAAGACCAATTTGGGTGATGCTTGCCCCTAATTCATCGAGATAAAGTGGAATCAACATACCAGCCATAAAACCTGATATATTCGCCAACACCATGGCAAACATAAACCAGAGTAAAACAGGACTTAATAAAGGCTCTTTTGTATTCCTTGCTCCCATTGAAACGTTTCTCTTAAGGAG
>CAZWDG010000276.1:0-3214 GCA_964633075.1 uncultured Candidatus Brevefilum sp. | reverse complement strand
GGGTTAAAGAACCGTAAATACAGCAGAGCAGACATCAAAAAAGAAACAGAAAAATTCTTAAAGCTCATGCATATTGATGAACATAAAGATAAAAAACCTGAACAACTTTCCGGCGGACAGCAACAACGGGTTGCGTTGGCACGGGCTTTAGTCATTAAACCTGATGTCCTTTTGATGGATGAACCCCTATCGAACCTGGATGCGAAACTGCGTTTGGAAATGCGTCAGGTCATTCGTGATATTCAAAAAGAAGTGGGCATTACGACGGTCTATGTCACACATGATCAGGAAGAAGCGATGGCGATTTCAGACAGGATCGCCGTGATGAATGATGGCGTCATTCAACAAGTGGGCTATCCCAATGAAATTTACCACAGACCGACCAATCAATTCGTAGCCAACTTCATCGGGAGAACAAACTTCATTGAGGGGATTTACAAGGCAGCAGAAAAACACCTCCAAATCGATCAGTATGAATTTCCCTTCGAGAATCTCGTTCTTGAAGAAGATGCGCCAGTTCTTCTATCCGTAAGGCCAGAGGATTTGGTTATTTGTGAAAAGATAGAGACACCTTTTAAAGGCAAAGTCGTTGACAGCTATTTTTTAGGATTAAATATCCATCAATTGATCGAACTTAATCATAACCATCAAACCGTTGAAATTATCCGCGAATCTGCTTTGGAAAACCTTTCTGAGATCGGCGAAGAAGTTTGTTTGTCTGTCAAGAGCCATAAAATTAATGTGTTTTCTGCTGATGGCAGGCAAAACCTCATAAGAAAGGGGTAGAAGATGAGTCGAAAGCGCAAATTAGATTTTTGGTTCATATTAGGTTTGATCATTTTAGGTCTTTATGGATTCTTTCTCCTATTCCCAATGACGAAACTACTTGGTCAGGCCTTTATTGATAACGAAACTGGAAAATTTACCTTACATTACTTTATCAAATTTTTCAGTGCCCCTTATTACTTAAATACGCTCACCAATAGCTTTAATGTATCAACAGCTGTCACCCTATTATCGCTGATCCTGGCGACACCGCTTGCCTATATCTTTACTCGTTATGAAATTAAAGGCAAAGAGATTTTAAGGTTGTTGATCATCATTTCATCGATGTCCGCCCCCTTCATTGGCGCCTATTCCTGGATCCTTCTCCTGGGAAGGAGTGGTGTCATAACCCTGTTCTTTAAAAATGTTCTGGGCATCAATATCCCCAGTATCTATGGCTTCTTCGGGATCGTGCTGGTATTGACTCTGCAGTTGTATACCTTAATTTTCTTATACGTCTCCGGAGCACTAAAAAATGTCGATAACTCTCTTCTTGAAGCCAGTGAAAACTTGGGTTGCACAGGTGTCAGACGGTTTTTCAAAATCATCATTCCTCTGATTGCACCCACATTATTCGCTGGCTCCCTACTGGTATTTATGCGAGCGTTGGCGGATTTTGGTACCCCAATGCTTATCGGTGAAGGCTATCGGACTTTCCCGATCACGATTTTCAGTGAATTTATCAATGAAATGGGCGGTGACAAAGGATTTGCGGCAGCAATCTCCATCATTGCGATCGTGGTAACTACGATTATTTTCTTAATCCAAAGTTATTTTGCCTCACGAAAAAAGTTTTCGATGAGCTCAATCAATAAGATCAGACCCGAAAAAGCAAAGGGAATGACACAAATTCTGATCCATGTTTATTCCTATCTGCTGGTTGGCCTGTCGATTATGCCCAATGTTTATATCTTCTATACTTCCTTCAAGAATGTCCGTGGATTAGCTTTTGCACCCGGATATTCTTTTCAGAGTTACATTAATGCCTTTGACAAAGTTGGTAAAGCCATCTCCAATACGTTGATCATCCCGGCGATATCATTGGTCATCGTGATTATCATTTCTGTGATCTTAGCCTATATCTCAGTCAGACGCCCCGGTCCCTTAGCCAGCATCTTAGATTCAATCTCGATGGTCCCTTATGTCCTTCCCGGGGCAGTGATTGGTGTGGTCCTGCTGATCGCATTTAATGGACCCCCTTTTATTTTGAGCGGTACGATGCTGATTATGATTATCAGTCTTGTGATCCGAAGGATGCCTTACACTGTCCGGTCAACGGCAGCCATTTTACAACAAATTCCTATGAATATTGAAGAGGCTGCCCTCAGTTTGGGAAGTTCCAAATTAAATACTTTTTACAAAATTACCATTCCAATGATGGTGGCAGGGATCATTTCCGGTGCAATTCTCAGTTGGATCACCATGATCACAGAACTTTCAACCACGATCTTACTGTACACAACAAACACAAGAACCCTCACCGTTGAAATTTACACTCAGATCATTCGCGGCAACTATGGGATCGCTGCCGCTTTAGGCACAATTTTAAATGTTTTAACCATCATCTCGCTGGTGATTTTCAACCGGGTGGCAAAGATGGAAAGCTTGTCGTTGTAATCAACTCTAAATAGCATCAGCAGACCAAAGCCAAAAATTCAGATCAAATGGCGAAAATTGATTGATCCCAGGATTTCTATATTGGAATAAATCCAAGAAAAAATTCCGGGATCTGTCATTTTTCAACTCTATCCCCCTCAGCGCGCTGCAAGCACGCCTAATCCCCAATACCAAATCCCTATCAAAACGGAAACTCATACTGGCTCAAGCCCAGCTTATCCCGCACAAACTTCAGGTCCTTCTGCAAATTGGGGATGATCTCTACGCCGTCCCTGCGCACCTGGATTTCTTTTTCATATTCCTTCTCGCCCGCAGTGTAAATGCGCTCTTCTCCGGGGGCTTTGCGCGAAGCGCGCAATTCCCGCAGGATCGTGCCCGTGGTGTGCTTGAAGGTCTCCAGGTCGACAAAGCTCTCCACATCGAGCGCCATAAAGAAGTGACCAACCTTGAAATGCTTGGGGGACCCATCAGCGTTCATCCCTGAAAGATCCAGCAGGAAGGAGCCAGTCTGGAAGGAGGCGCACAGAATTTCAACCATCGTCGCCAGACAATAACCTTTATGTCCCCCCAGGGTCTCGCCGATTCCGCCCAAAGGCAGGAAAGCCGCTTCGCCTTTCAACAGCGCCTTAATGATGTCATCCGGATCGGTCAGGTAATTATTTTCGGGATCAACCAGCCAGCCTTCTTTGGCGGGTTTTTCCTCCCGCACGAGCTTTTCAATCAGCCCGCGCTGCACGATGGGCGTGGCGGCGTCATACAAGAAGGGGAAAGG
>CAZWDG010000275.1:0-3216 GCA_964633075.1 uncultured Candidatus Brevefilum sp. | reverse complement strand
CGATCGCTCTGGGGCTTATGCGGCGCGCTGGGTGGCCAAGAACATCGTGGCGGCTGGTTTGGCGGATCGCTGTGAGGTGCAGGTGGCCTATGCCATTGGTGTGGCGCGGCCGCTCTCGATCAATGTCGAAACCTTTGGAACGGGTAAGATCGATGATTCCCGCATTGCTGAATTGATCAATACGCATTTTGACTTGCGACCCGGTGCCATCATCCGTGATCTTGACCTGCGCCGGCCGATATTTCAGCAGATAGCCGCCTATGGTCATTTCGGACGCGATGACTTGAACCTGACCTGGGAGCAAACCAATAAAGCCGATCTGCTGCGAGATGCGTCGGGTTTGTAGAATCAATAATATGGGGGGAAATGGACTATATGTAGGTCAAAAAATGTAGGGGCGAGGCATGCCTCGCCCCTACGATTGATTTAGAAAAAAGATAAAAAAGATCCCTGGGATTTTTAAGATCCCGGGGATCTAATCTTTTTATTTAAGACAGGTGATATCTGACTGTTAATCCAGTAATCGATCTTGATACTTGCTGGCAAACAATGCTGGACCACCGCCGGTGTGCCAGAACAGCACGGTCTCAGTTGGGTCAAAGAACCCCTTGCGGATCAGGTCAATTAACCCCGCTGCTGCCCGCCCAGTGTAGACAGGATCAAGTATCAAGGCTTCTTTTTTGGCAAATAACCGGATGGCTTCGATCTCTGGCTCTCCCATCACGGCATACCCGCCGCCCGTGTATGCATCGTTCACCAGGATCTCCCCAGCTGAGAAGGTCCAAGGCTCTCCAATGAATTTGGCTGTCTCGGTTGCCAGCTCAGCCACCAACACCATCAGGGCATCCGCGGGTTCGTCCACGCTGATCCCCAGAATCTTCCCATCAAATCCGCTCATCCGTGCCCCAACCAGCATACCAGCCTGGGTGCCCCCCGAAGAGCTGGGGAATACGATCCAATCTGGATGGATATTTTGTTCGGCCAGTTCCAGCATGGCGTTCACATAGCCTAAAACGCCGGTGGGATTGGAGCCGCCATAAGGGATCAGGTAGGGTTTTCTACCATCTGCCAGGACTTCCTGGAAAACCTCCTCGAGTTTGGCAGTAGCATTTTGTGCGAAGCGGATCTCAGCCCCCAGCAGGTAATGGAGCAGGTGATTGCCATCAGGGGGATCCGGGGGATCGCCAAAAAGTACCAGGATGCAGTCCATGCCAAAGCGAGCGGCTGCCGCAACCGTCTGACGACAGTGGTTGGACTGGACCGCACCGGCAGTGATCAGGGTTTGGGCGCCTTGCTCCCGAGCTTCAGCCAGAAGATATTCCAGTTTCCGCGTTTTATTCCCGCCAAATGCCAGCCCGGTTTGATCATCGCGTTTCACCAACAACCTGGGTCCTTTAAGGGTGGCAGCTAATCTCGGCAAGGGTTCCACAGGGGTGGGTAAGTGGGCGAAATGTAAGCGAGGTTTCATGTGCTCATACTCCTTTTGGTGGCAGATTTGCCACGTTTACGCATCCAGCCTAAGATAGCAGGCAGGATTTGGTTATACAGCCGATAAATCAACAAACGTGCAGGAAAATCCCAGGCGCCGAGTGTGCGGACCACCTGGCCGCCAAAACCATCTTTAAAGCGGAAAACACCCCACAAAGGGTCATCTTCTTTAAAGACATCCGGCGCGCCCCACATATCATAGGCAAAACATCCAGCCGCCTTTGCCCGGCGGATTGCCTCCCACTGCAAGAGATAGTTAAACATCTTCTCACGGTGTTCATCCAAGGACATCCCATAGATGAACCAGGCACGCCCGGCAAAACGAAAGAGCACAACCGCACCAACGGCTTTGCCATCCACCTCGGCGATCAGCGGTTCGGCTAGTCCGGCGGTGAAGAACACCCGCCAGACGGTCTCATAATAGGTCTTATTTCGGATGACGAAATCATCCCGCAGGGCTGTGTGCGCGTACATTTGATAGAGAAGATCAATGTCCTGTACGTTACCAACTCGTATGGACACCCCGCGGCGCTCTGCCAGCCTGATGTTGTAGCGCGTTTTTGATTTCATGCGCATCAGGATCTCAACCTCATCTTGGCACAAATCTACCATCACGGTGTTGCGAAATTGGATTTGTTCACCTGAAAACTGCCAGCCATGCTCTTTTAGGATCTTCTCAACGGTTTGACCACACGGATCGCTCTCCGCACCGTCTTCACCAGGCACACCCAGGCCTATCGGCAGGTCAGGATCGATTTTGATAAAGATCGCACCCTTTTTTCTGGCGAAGTCCCCCAGATCTTCCAGGACTTGGCGAACCAAAGCTGCATTGGTCCAGTCTAAGAGGGGGCCGCGCGGGGCATACATCACACTCAGGCGTCGGGAGAGGAAATCATTGGAAATCCTGCGCTGTAAAACCAGGGCGGCCGCACTGACCTTACCCGAATCATCCCGCCAGAGCAAAGCATGTGGTCGCCAGCCAAACCGTGCTTTAACCTGTCCCCAGTGCCAGGTTTGGAGGGCATGCGCTCCAGGCAACCTCTCAATTTGCTGGTTCCATAAAGCGGCTTCTTTGACATCGACTGATTCCAAGCAGGTCATCTCCTTAGGTTATTTTTCCGGTGGATTGACGACGCCCCGCCCAGGATTGATACAGTTTATAAAAGAAGGGGCGATAGACGCGGTCATAAGCACCGATCGTCCGCCGAACCTCGCCACCAAAACCCCGTTTGAAGCGGTAGACGCCCCATAAGCCCTCTGATCGATCCATGAAGCGTTGTTCCAAGAGTGTTTCCGTGTGATCTGGCACACCCCAAAGATCATAAATTTTACAGCCCTTACTTTTCGCCCAGCGGATTGCTTCCCATTGCAGGAGGTAAGTTGGCATACGCTGACGCTCTTGATCGGCTGACGCGCCGTAAAAATACCAGGCACTATCACCGTGAGCAAACGCCATCAACCCCGCAATCGGTTGATCATGATAGAGCGCCATCAGCAGCGTGCATGCCCCTCGAGGTGCAAAGAGGTCATAGGCGCGCTGGTAATAAGCCAGGCTATGAATGCCAAAATCATCCCGCTGGCTTGTGGTCAGGCTCATCTGGTAGAAGGTCTTAACATCTGAACTTACCTGGACGATCACATCTTTTCGCTCTGCCAGGCGAATATTGTAGCGGGTTTTTGGTTTCATCCCCATCAGGATCTCATCTTCTGACTGACGCAGATCGATCC
>CAZWDG010000274.1:0-3224 GCA_964633075.1 uncultured Candidatus Brevefilum sp. | reverse complement strand
GTCTTTGCCCAAAATGATCTGATGGCAATTGGTGCCATTCGCGCTCTGCGCGGAAGTGGAATCAGAGTTCCGCAAGAGGTCTCTATCATCGGTTATGACAATATCCCCTTGACCGCTTTTTTTGATCCTCCCCTGACAACCCTTCATCAACCGATGGATCAATTTGGACAGATTGGCGTAAAACTCCTGATAGAAGCAATCTCAAACCATCACGCTCACCCTCACGTTGTTTTACTAAAACCAGAAATTAAGGTCAGAGAATCATGTTTGCCTTATGTCTCTTGATGAACAGCCTCTTGAAAAAGTGTATGAAAGAAATCTAAAGATGGTCAATCCGATAGCTCAGGAAATGATTAATACCTATTTAAATCTCTATAAGAGCAGACCTGCTAAGCTTATCATCGCACCAGGGCGGATCAACCTGATTGGTGAACATACCGATTATTCCGATGGGTATGTTTTGCCTGTCGCCATCAACCTGGGCATCATGATAGCCATGAGTCCGCGCACGGACAAACGATTACGACTTTTTTCGGTTGATTTTAATGAATATAAAGAAATTGAACTAAGTAAACTCACAAAATACAATGATAAGTGGGCTGAATATTTTAAGGGTGTTGCTTGGGTATTACAGGAAAATGGGCACGAGTTGAAGGGATGGCAGGGTGTGATAAAAGGCACGATCCCGGTTGGTGCCGGTTTGTCCTCATCTGCAGCTTTAGAAATCGCTGCCATCCAAGCATTTTGCATTTCCAGTGAATTCTCCCTTTCTTCTACTACCAAAGCGCATTTCGGAAGAAAAGCTGAGATGGATTGGGTGGGTGTCAATGTTGGGATTATGGATCAATTAATCTCTGCTAGCGGTATGGCTGATCATGCGGTTTTACTCGATTGCCAGACAATGGATATGACCTATATTCCAATCCCCCAAAAAGCTCGTTTTGTCGTATTAGATACAATGACACGCCGACAATTAACCAACTCTGCCTACAATAAACGCCATGAAGAAGTTGAAATCGCGGCTAAAGCTTTGGGTATTTCCACCCTGCGAGAAGCTTCAAGGGCATTATTGGAGGAGAAAAAAACAGAGATGTCAGAAACAATTTTTCGACGGGCAAAACACGTGCTCACTGAAAATGATCGGGTGCTCACATTTAGCACTGCCATGCAAATGGGTGATCTTGAGAAAATGGGTCAACTACTAACGCTTAGCCATGCCAGTCTGCGAGATGATTTCGAAGTATCCAGCAAGGAACTGAACCTGATTGTAGAAATTGCCTCAAAACACCCACTTTGTATGGGTGCCAGAATGACCGGCGCGGGTTTTGGCGGCTGTGCCTTAGCCTTGGTAAATGATGGGGACATCGATGGTTTCATAAATCAAACCAGTCATAATTATTCTTTACAAACCGGTTATCATCCCCACATCTTTTCCGTGAAAAGTGAAGATGGTGTCCGGAATTATGACCTTTAATACGATCACCCTTGATCTTTTAATATACAAATTGTAACTGCTCAGCTTGCATTAGAATTGGATGGTGTGGTGTGTCGGCGAAGCCGGTACACCACACTCCCCACTCTTTCGCAGCAGGATTGCTTAAGTAGTAACATCAAATTGATTTGATACGATAAATCTGGAGGGATTTGATCGCGACCTGGTCATCAATTTTTCGTAATCTTTTTAAAGAAAGGATAAATTATGAATGAATCACATCATTACTTACGTAGATCAAGACATAATCGCATTATTGCGGGTGTTTGTGGTGGACTTGGCGAATTTTTTGGTGTCAGTGCTTTTTGGTTTCGCCTGGCGTTTTTACTTCTCTTGCTTCCAGGTGGTCTTCCAGGTTTGATCCCGTATTTTATTTTATGGATAATTGTTCCAAAAGCCAGAAGAGCTTGATCAGATCTGAGTGATTAACGTGCAACAAGGATCATCATCTTGTGAGAAGGCTCGTCCTCAACTGATTTTGTCAAAGCACCTATTAATCCACTGAGAAAAAGATCATTCTCAGTGAAACATAAATAAAATACAAAGCGATCAAATAATAGGCCGCCAATTTTCCCAATTTGCCCTTATTTAACCACAGAATAACCCACAAAATTGCCCCGGTAACTGTCTCCCAAGGAAGATCCCAAAGGACAAGTGGTCCAGGTACCCAATATGTGCTGATCAAAGCACCACCGCCGATGGCAACCAGTGGATTGGTGATATTGCTTCCTACCAATGTGCCTAATGAAATACCACCATCACCATGCCGAACTCCGGAAATCGCAGTGATAAATTCTGGTAAAGCGGAAGCAATTCCAAGTGTGACCACACCGATCAGTGAACCACCGACGCCTGTTTTTGCAACAATGACCTCCGTGATTTTTAAGGCGATCATGGCGCTAAAAATGGTAAAAAATAAAGCACCCATTGCGACTAAGCCATACTGCCAAGCCGCCTTAACAGTTTGGGGGACACCTTCTGGTGATTCGCCATTTTCTTTGAAGCCATGGTCCTCTTCTTTATAATGCTTTCTTTCATCGGCATATAAATAGTACATATAAGCCAGGAAAGATCCCGCCAAAATCAGTCCATCTATCCTTGAGAAGGCACCATCGATTCCCAGAATGATGCACATGATTGTGGTGACAATCATCGGTATCATGCTTTTCCACAAGAAGTATCTTCGAAAACGTAATCCACCAGCCAGCAAAACAACCGCAGCCATGATCAATGTCTGTTGGATGACATCAGATCCAATATTTGCCCCTAAAACAACAGCTGAACTGACTTTATAATCCAAAGAGCCTGCTAAAATTCCAAAGGATGCAGTATAGTGAGCCACAATCTCAGGGATGCTTGTAGCGATCGAGACAACGGTTACACCCATAAATGTTGTCGAAATACGGAAGAAACCCGCCAAACCGGTCAATTTCACCACAGCAACATTAGAGGAATAAACCAAAACAGCGATGGCTATGATGCCAAATAAGATCAATAGAAAAAGATTTTGTGATAAAAATCCAAGCATTAAACGTCAACCTTCCGAATTTATTTCATGGCTATCAAACAAAAACAGGGTCACAGAACCGTGACCCTGCGATTAATTACTCAAAATTTCAAGGAACGTTCTGCGCGGTTAAAAAATCCTAAAGCCTCCCTTCAGGATCATCTTCCACCGGCATTTGAAGTTCTTGATATTTGTCCATTTTGATATACTACAATGAATCATAGT
>CAZWDG010000273.1:0-3239 GCA_964633075.1 uncultured Candidatus Brevefilum sp. | reverse complement strand
AGGAGATTTTTGGCACATAGCTTCTAATAATTATTTTGAAATGTCAGAAGTTGCCCCTGGTAATCTGTTTTTGGGTGGATGCGCTATAATAAAAAGGAATTCAATAAATCGCATGATGATAAAGAAGAAAATCATGGCAGGAAAAACGGAAAAAATCACCATAAAGTCATTTCTCAACCCGGTCACACTTGCGACGACGTCAATTTTACTCATCGGATTAATCCTGGTGACTTTAGCTATTTTATTCCTGGGGCGAAATCCAGCACCTGCCATGGGTGGGACACCGGTAATCACGATAATCGCTGCACCGACCCTGACACCAAAGCCGATAGCACCAACGATCATCCCCTCACCAACTCCAACATCGCTTTTCTTTTTGCCGGAAGGGGTGATCGACGTTGGGGCCTATGTCCAGGTGATTGGCACAGGTGGTGCTGGCCTCAGAATGCGCTCTGAGCCCGGCTTAGCTGGTGCAGTTAACTTCAGTGCGATGGATGCAGAAGTGTTTCTCGTCATCGACGGCCCGGTAGAGGTGGATAACTATACCTGGTGGCATCTTGAGGCTCCTTATGACCAGACTCGGAATGGGTGGTCTGCTGGTGATTTTTTAACACCCATTGAGCAGGAGGGTGAATAATCAGTTTGAGCTATGCTTCGATAACAATAATTGATCTGGTAAATGATCCAGTTGTTTAATTGGACAAATATGGTAGAATTAATGATGTCTCTAAATAATCATCGGTATTTGTGGAGTTTCGTCTTTGTGTAACTACATCAAACGGAAAATTTCTCAAAAAATTGGGCTGCCAAATTCAAGGGCTGGATCAGATCATTCTTTAAATACATCTGATGATGATCGGATTGTCACTGATTGCACCAGGTACCAGGTGGCAAGTGCCCAATCCACAGGTCAGGAGCGACAGATTAATGAAGATTCATTATTTACCATGAGCAGTGTTCTGGGAGGTGTAGATGGTCCCATTTCCTTTGGAATATTCATGGTGGCTGATGGGATGGGTGGGCATCAAAGTGGCGAGTTGGCGAGCCGTTTGGCTTCACAGGCTGCCAGTCAATTTCTGATCGAGGGGATTTTTACTGCTGTCGGGGAAAAAGGTCGCATGCTTGGGGATGCAGATTGTCTGGCGCTTGTCAAAGGCGCTGTGGATGAGGCTCAAAATCTAATTCGGCAAAGTGTCCCAGGGGGTGGAACCACGTTGACTTTCGCTCTTGCAGTTGGGAACAGGTTTTTTACGGGTCATGTGGGAGACAGCCGTTTATATCTATTGGGACGCGATGGGAAACTGAGATTAATAACCAGGGATCATTCTCTGGTACGAAGGCTGGTCGATTTGGGTGAAATCAAAGCGAACGAAGCCAGTAATCACCCCCAACGGAATGTGCTGTATCGTGCCCTAGGCCAAACCGATCCCTTTGAACCGGATTTGGATCAATTTGTACTTGAAGATGGAGAGAAGCTATTAATCTGTTCAGATGGTTTGTGGGGAGTAGTGGATACTGTTGAAATTCAACGGATCATTGCGCATGCGTCCAATCTTGATCAGATGGCGAATCAGCTTGTGCAGAGGGCTAATGACTCAGGCGGGCCGGATAACATCAGCGTGATTCTGGTAGCATGTATGGATTAGTTTTGTAGGAGAGGCTATGTTAGATTCAAATTTTCGAAAATATCGAGTTTTGGTTGTTGACGATGAACGCAGGATGGTGGGTTTCATTCGGTTGAATTTGGAACAGGACGGGTTTGAGGTGATTGAAGCCCAAAATGGCACTGAAGCGTTAAACAGACTCCGTGATTCCCTGCCAGATTTGATCCTGCTGGATATTATGATGCCGGATATTGACGGTTTCGAGGTGTTGCGAACGATTCGTGAGATCAGTCAAGTGCCTGTCATCATGCTCACTGCAAAGGGAGAAGAGGATGATAAGGTCAAGGGACTGGAGTTAGGTGCTGATGACTATGTCACCAAGCCTTTCAGCCCCCGTGAACTCGTCAGCCGCATCAAGGCAGTCCTCAGACGTGGGGCCTCCTTTGAGGAGGACGAAGAAGGTGTGATCGAGGTTGATGATCGCCTGCGAATCGACTTTGGGCGCAGAGAGGTTTGGGTGGAGGATGAATTGGTAAAATTGCGCCCCACGGAATATCGCTTGCTTTATCATCTCGTTCAGAACGCCGGTTGGGTGTTAACCCATGATCAGATCCTCACCAAAGTGTGGGGCTATGAGTATCGAGATGAACCACATTATGTCCGGTTATATATCAATTATTTGCGCAAAAAAATCGAAAAAGACCCTGCCAATCCGGTTTATATTCTGACGGAGCGCGGGGTGGGGTATCGATTTATCGATTATAAGCGGGAATAAATCCTAACGAAAGAACCAGCATGGCAAAAAAAAAAATATTACTTGTTGATGATCATGAGGTCGTTCGACTTGGTCTCAAGTCCTTGCTGGAACATCATGAGCAGTTTGAGGTTGTTGCTGAAGCCAGCACGGCCCAAGAGGCAATTGAGATGGTTGAAAAATACCACCCGGATGTCGTTTTAATGGACATCCGCCTGCCCGGTCAATCGGGGATTGATGCCTGTGAGGAAATTACCGAACGTTGGCCTGATGTGCGTGTGGTCATTTTGACTTCTTATGCAGAAGATGAAATGTTGTTCTCAGCCATACGTGCCGGTGCCAGCGGGTATGTCCTCAAGCAAATTGAGGCTGATGGTCTGATCACAGCAATTGAGGCCGCCTGTCGCGGGGATGCCCTGCTTGATCCTGCCGTGACGCAGCGCGTCTTCCAGGAGGTCCGCAGGGTGGTGAAAGAGGAGGAGGCCGCCGCATTTTCCAGCCTCAGCCTCCAGGAGAAACACATTTTGGCGCTGGTTTCTGAGGGGAAAACGAACCGTGAAATTGCCGAAGCCTTGTTTTTGGGTGAGGGGACAGTCAGAAACTATGTCAGCAGCATTCTGGCAAAACTTGGCGTTAGCAATCGTGCCGAAGCGGCTGCCTATGCCGTTGAACACAGCTTGAAAGATTATATCGATTGGCAAACATAAAACCGAAAAAGGTGATTTTCGAGCACTTGATCATTCTGATAAGGAAGGGATCGAGTTTTTTGATTATCCGTCACTGAATTCCATCTTATCACAGCTATAGGCTGTGGCAAAAGTAAATTTTAGGGATTAATCTTTCCAGTTATAGGGGGGCCAGTTTCAACTTAAGTTAAATAT
>CAZWDG010000272.1:0-3260 GCA_964633075.1 uncultured Candidatus Brevefilum sp. | reverse complement strand
TTCCAGGACCGTGTCCTCCCTCCTGGGATTAAGAATCGCCTTGCTGTGGAGGCAGGATCGTCCTTTGGTTGGTGTCGGTGGGTGGGGGATCGAGGTTATGTTTTGGGCATTGACAAATTCGGGGCATCGGCACCTGGTGGGCGTGTGATGCAAGCCTATGGATTTACGGTTGCCAATGTGGTTGAGAAAGCTTATGCATTATTGAATTCAAACGCGTTATCAGATGAAGATAGAGACAATGGTCGGAGATAGAGAAAGGATTGTGCAATGAGAGTTGCTGTCGCCTCGGATCACGCTGGTTTTCCGTTGAAACAAACCGTGATCGATACCTTAATTGACTTAGGGCATACGCCAGTAGACTTGGGCACCCATTCAACAGATAGTGTAGACTACCCAGATTATGCAAAAGAAGCTGGACTCAGAATTGTTAATGGTGATGTTGAACGAGCGATTGTATTATGTGGCTCTGGTGTTGGCGCCTGTATTGCTGCCAATAAAATCGTAGGTGTGTATGCAAGCGTTTGCCACGATACCTACACAGCTGCTCAGGGGGTCGAGCATGATCACATGAACATGCTCTGCCTGGGTGCCAGGGTGATCGGCCCCGAGTTAGCCGTACATATTGTAAAAGCTTTTATCTCTGCAGCCCCTTCAGATGAACCGCGTCATTTACGACGCGTAGGGAAAATCAGAGAGATTGAAGTGACTCAGTTGAAAGGGAAGAATTATGAGTAGTGTGATTAAACTTAAACTTTTAGGTCAATCTGTCTGGTATGACAATGTTGAGAGAGGATTAATTAAAACTGGTGCGTTAAAAGGAAGAATCGAACGCCGAGAAATCTATGGTGTCACCTCAAATCCCAGCATCTTTCAAGCGGCTATTGTGAAGACGAATGATTATGACTCTGATCTTCAAGCGATGTCTTGGACAAGTTTATCTCCCAGGGATATCTTTTATCGACTGGCAATTAAAGATATTCAAGATGTTGCAGATCTGTTTCGACCTTATTACGATGCATCCGGTGGTTTGGATGGTTTTGTGAGTTTGGAAGTTGATCCGTTTCTTGCCCATGATACCCAGGGCACATTGCAGGAGGCGCGATGGTTGTGGAAGGAGGTTGGACGTCCGAATTTAATGGTCAAGATACCTGCTACAAAAGCAGGATTACCTGCGGTCACTGAGGCCATTGCAGATGGGATCAATGTGAATATTACATTGATCTTCTCTCGCAAACGATATGCCGAGGTTATGGAGGCTTATCTTCTTGGATTAGAAAAGCGACTTTCAGCAGGAAAGGACCTTTCTCAGATCTCCTCGGTCGCTTCCTTTTTTGTCTCCAGGTTGGAGTCAAAGGCTGATGATCGGTTGCGGCGAATCGTTGATGAAGGTGGGACGCGGGGTGAAAAGGCCGGCCGTTTACTTGGGAAAATTGCTGTGGACAACACTCGATTGGCTTATAAGTTGTATGAGGAATGCTTTGATTCAACCCGATTTGATCAATTACAAGCGCATGGCGCCCAAAAGCAACGTCCACTTTGGGCTTCAACAAGCACTAAAAACCCTGCCTATAACGAAATAAAGTATGTAGCCGAACTCGTTGCGGATAATTCCGTCAACACCCTACCACCGGACACGCTTGATGCTTATCTCATTCATGGTGATCCGAAAATTACGATCTATGATGATCTTGACCAGGCAGAAAAGGATTTTGAGCAGCTGGCTGAGTTGGGAATTTCGCTTGATGCCATTACCCAAGAACTTGAAGATGAAGGTGTGGAAAAATTTGCAGATGCCTTCCGTAGTCTTCTAAATTCGATCGAGGGTCGTCGGGAAAAATTTAGATCTGAATTAGGATCATTACAAGCAGCAATCCCCTCTGAAATTAAAGATTTGGAAAAAAGAGATGTGGTCGCCAGAATATTTAAAAATGACCCGACGGTGTGGACCAAATCCCCAGAAGGAAAAGCTGAGATACAAAAGCGTTTGGGGTGGCTTCATCTGCCAACGGAAAGCCAATCTTTTATTCCTACCATCGAGCGTTTTGCTGAAGAATGTCAAAAAGATGGCCTTGAGAAGGTCTTATTGTTGGGGATGGGGGGGTCATCTTTGGCACCTGAAACCCTGTACCTGGCAATGGGTAAGCAAGTGGGGGGAATGGCGCTGAAAATTCTTGACTCGACCGTTCCGGAGCAAATTAGCGCAGCGGAGGAATGGGCGGAACTTGAAAAGACCCTCTTCATTGTTGCCAGTAAATCCGGGACAACCAGTGAAACACTCTCCTTGTTCCAATATTTTTGGGCAAAATCCGAAAAGGTTTTAGGCGATCAACGTGGATCGCATTTTGTGGCGATTACTGACCCGGGCACCCCGCTTGTTGATCAAGGGGAGAGATTAGGCTTTCGAGCGGTGTTTACAGCCGATTCGAATGTGGGTGGTCGCTATTCTGCACTCACCCACTTTGGTCTGGTTCCCGCCGCATTGATTGGGGTGGATCTCAAGCGGTTTTTGAGTCGAGCAAAGCAGATCGCTGAAAAGTGCCACTCATCTGGTGATATCGTGCTCAATTCCGGTGCTTTATTAGGCGTTATCCTAGGGTTGGCTGAAAAGAACGGGAAGGACAAGCTGACGATCCTGGCTGATGATGAGATTTTATCCGTAGGCCCCTGGTTGGAACAGCTTGTGGCTGAAAGCAGCGGTAAAGAAGGACGAGGGATTGTCCCTATTGCTGATGAACCGCTTGTGGATGTGGGGTCATACCGAAATGATCGGATATTTGTTTACTTGAGGCATTCTGGTGATCTTGATCCATTAGTAGGGGATTTGCGGGATGCCGGACATATCGTTCTTGTCATTACAATGGATGATCTTTACAGTATTGCCGCTCAATTTTATCTGTGGGAATTTGCGGTAGGTGTCGCCTGTAGTGTCATAGGTGTGAATGCCTTTGATCAGCCAGATGTTCAGGACAATAAAAACCGCACAAAAGAGAAAATTACCAGGTTTCTTGAGATGAAAAAATTAGAGGAACCCCAGGTGATCTGGGAGGGGGGTGGAATCAAGTTGTATGGGACGGCTTTTGCCGGTCTGGACTCCTGTTCAACGATTTCTGAGGTGATCGATAGATTTATTGGTTTATCAGTAGACGGGGATTACATTGCCATCAATGCCTATGTCCCACGAAATGATATCACTCAATCCACGTTGACTGATCTCCGCAGGCAGATCTTGGAAAAAACCAAATGTGCGACGACATTAGGAT
>CAZWDG010000271.1:0-3261 GCA_964633075.1 uncultured Candidatus Brevefilum sp. | reverse complement strand
CTGTAAGGGTCTCGGGTGGTGGGGTGGGCGGCAAGGGTGTGGTGCTTTTGCATCCAGAGAGGAGAAAACAAGATAGCAAAAGAAAAGTGGCGACTTTTTGGCAGGTGTATTTTTGCTGGTTCATGATAATATCTCCCCGGGCATCAGTAGGACAGGTTTTTGTGAGTCGCTGTGATAAATCGTACCATCGGGAAATGTAATTTGGGTGTTGGCACCCTCTTTACGAAGGGCCAAGCCCTGCCATTGGAGGTTAATCGGCCAGGGAAAGGGGTTGAATCCCCAAATTGCCAATCGGTTCGGCGTGAAAAGGCGGATTCCTGCAATCTGAAGAAATAAACGCACCGGGATCAACCCCGTAATGGCATTACGAGTACCTGTCGGTCGGCCGTTTTGACGATCATAGAAGGGGAAAAACCCATCGTAATGCTTCAATCCAGCGACGATCGTCTCCATTAAATTGCTGAACAAATTCGCTGCTTGTTCATGATAGCCCTCATTTACCAAACCTTTGATCACCAGGGTGTTCCATAAAACGTTCACGCTGACTGGCAGGTCATCTGGTAAAGCCACCGGACCTTGAATGATTTCGGGGATTCCGAATTGGAGCTCAGGTTTTTGCCAGTCTAAAGATTCCTCCAGGATGGCCTGTAATTGATTTTTTCTCAAGTTGCCCGACCATACAGGCAAAATTTGCGTGATGTCTTTTTGTGATAAATCAACGGTCTCCAAAAGAACCTGGTCTTCGGGTTGCAGCCCATTGAAGGACACAGAATCCAGCGACTTAAAGAGATGTTGGGTGGTCAAATGGGTACGTCCTGAAACCCAGCGGATATCCTGGGCGGAAAAGACTTCCTTAATTTCTTCTCCCGACGGACTTACTCCTTTTATCTGAATCTCAGAAGTGCGCTTGTGTTCGTCGTTGGAAATGATATGGCATTGCAACCTTTGGGGACGCGTGAAAAACTTCTTGATTTCGATCGTTTCTTGTGCTGGAAGAGGGTAATATAACTCTCTGTATGAGGGCAGATGAGATTGGCGGTCGCGGTATGAAAATCTTTGCTGATCGTCTTGCCAAAATTCCCCAAGACGCCTTTTTAGTGTTTTCTCAAATTTTAAAAAGAGCTTTTCTCGTGGGGTATCTCCCAGAATCCGCGCAATTTTGCGAACGGCTTTAACTTCTCGCAAGAGCATCGTGGCCAAAGCTGGGCTTTCAACGGTTTGAATGTCCAATCCTCGCCCTGTTTCTTCCCAAATATCGAAGACAAAGAGACCGGTATCCAGCTGTAATTGCTGCGGATTTTCCCAAGCCAACCGGAATTCTTCTGAAACCCCAGATGTGTTTTGTAACCAGGACTCAATATTTAGACAAAGGGAGGAAAAAACCTGTTTCAGGAAGTCTTTGTCTTGATGGATCTCAAAGACATCCAGGCAAAGCTGTCCGAGAAGAGGACATTCTTGAAAGGAGATAGCTGACCCGTTGCCGGTCAACCTGGAGGGTAAACGCCCCTCATGATTGATGCGTGAGATGAAGTCCTCGATGACACCTATCCATATTGAACAATGGGCGGGGAGTAAAACTTCCCCAAGATGTATTGCACTCAATGTGGTGAGAGTGTCGATTGACTCCTGTGTTGTCCCGTTGTTGATGGCTTTATCTGGTAGTCGAGAATCTATGAACCACGGTGTAGCTTTATCCCCACGCCCAGAAAAGAAATGTGACATTGCTGTAAGCTGTGACAAGGTAAAAGCAGTGTCCCAGTCTTGATCGCCTGTCTGCAGAGAGATCGTTCGACTGGCATGATATTTCACCTGTTTTTGAGCTTCTTCCCGCCAGGGGGTTGCGGTTACCTTACGGGCTGTCTCGAATGAGGCATCTATGGAGTCTTTCGTAACCAGGGACCAGGTTAACACCCTGGATTGTTCTGGCATAAGCTGAAAGGAAAGGGAAAGCGCTGGACAAGGATTTGTGATCGCAATCGGGCCACCCGTCATGAACAAAACTGGCCATAACCTGTTGGACTGCCCGGTAATGATATGGTTTATCCCGATTTTTTGTGGACTCGATGGGACGCCCTTACCCATTGGTACCAGAATAGCTGCAATCTCCAGTGTCACGTTAATTGGTTCCTGGTAATGATTTAAGAGATTAATCCCACCGACTAAAACACCCGCTTCTGGTATGAAGCAATCAAACTGGATAACAAGTTCTTGTTCTATCTCATATTCCAGATAAAGATAACCTGGTGTGTATTGGTTGATTGTGGGGAGCTTAGTTAAGTCCACCGCTTTTGTCATCCGCTGGTTGTTAATGGTTATATTGGGAAAGAGCCGCATTGATTGGGCTCGCAAATTGTAGGTGGTATGTAGATAGAATGGATGCGCGTCGGATGTATCTAAATTTAAAGACCAAATATGATCTTCATCTGGTCGGACGGATACAAAGGCGCCGTCTGCAGCGAGAATGAGTGTTTTAAGCCTGGTTCCATCAATGGAAAGACGATCCATGCTCTCATTTTACCAATAAAGCGAAGGGTTGATATAAAAAAGTGAATGGTGAATGGACCTTGGTGTATGGAGTCAATTCTTGTTGTGGTTAATTGCCAAAGATAATCCTATTAGAGAAAATTGATTTTTAGTTGTCAAAATCTACGCTCTTTACGATCACTGATGAAGGCGTAAGGATAGGGCATGTGTATTTGGCTGACTTTGTCAAGAACTTCCATCTGAGCATCACTCAGTTCAAATTCTATCGCACCCAGGTTGTCCTGCAGATGAGGCAGTTTGCTGGCACCGATGATTGGCGTCGTCACGCCCGGACGCTGCATCAGCCAGCGTAGGGCGATCTGGGCTACGCTGCGCTTAAGCTCATCCGCGATTAATCGCAGCACATCTAGAATTTGCCAGGTCCGTTCGTTGGCGTAAGCGTCCCATGCTTCTGACCAACCCTGTTCGCTGGCTTTTTGAATCCGAGTATTTTCGGGAGGTGCTGACATGTTACGCGTATACTTCCCTGACAGCCAGCCACCACGCAACGGACTCCAAATAAGCGTTCCCAAACCCTCGTTTTGACACAGGGGCAGAAGTTCCCATTCCAATTCTCGGTCAAGTAGATTGTATAAAGGCTGCAAGCTGATGAAAGACTCCCAACCAAGATATCGGCTGAGGTCTATGGCCTTTTGGAGCTGCCACGCTGTGAAATTACTGGCACCGATGTAACGCACTTTGCCTTGCCGGACCAAATCATCGAGCACTTCCAGGGTT
>CAZWDG010000270.1:0-3269 GCA_964633075.1 uncultured Candidatus Brevefilum sp. | reverse complement strand
GGCATATGCATTGTGGCAACACTTTCCCGTTGACGATCAAGAGCCAGGCAGGCTTGCAAAGAGTACAATCGCTTTCCAAAATCAATTTGATTTTGATCTTGTTAAAGTAACACCACCCTCCTCCTTTTGCTTGAAAGATTGGGGGGCAAATGATGCTTGGCAAGGGAATATTGAGGGAACACGCACATATATCAACCGTCCCATCCAAAAACCTGAAGATTGGTTTGCATTAAGGATTTTAGATCCCACCAAAGGTCATCTCGGCGCCCAGTTGAAATGTCTGGCATACCTGCAAAAAGAGTTTGCTGATCATACACCTTTCATCCAGACAATTTTTAATCCCCTTGCCCAGGCAAAAAATCTCGTAGGTCCTGATATACTGCTCCAGCACTTACGACACTATACTGATGCATTACATGCGGGTTTGAAGACAATTCAGGAAACGACACTGCAATTTATAGAAGCAGCAAAAAGATATGGCATTTCTGGTATCTTCTTAGCAGTTCAGCATGCCTCGTATAAGATCCTGTCGGTTGAGGAATTCCAAGATTTTGGTATAGCCTACGATCTCCCACTCCTGCAATCTGTGCAAAATTTGTGGTTGAACATGGCACATCTGCATGGCGAGGATGTCATGTTCGATGAGATTGCAAAATACCCATTACAAATCCTAAATTGGCATGATCGTGAAACACAGCCCGGCTTAGCGGAAGGCTTAGCACGTTTCCCGGGAAGCGTGTGTGGGGGGATCAGCCGGATCGAGAGCATGGTTTTGGGTACTCCCAACAAAATTATGGAGGAAGCCAAGGAAGCCATTGATCAAACTGGGGGGAAACACCTGATCCTGGGAACCGGCTGTGTTTTGCCGCTAATTACCCCCTATGGCAACATAAAAGCCATTAGAGAAGCGGTGGAGGTGTTTTCATAATGCGAGTCATATCTGGAAGCGCCAAGGGGATTAAATTAGCCAGTGTTCCAGGTAAATCAACCCGTCCGATTACCGACCAGGTGAAAGAAGCCCTCTTTAATATCATCGGTCCCTTTGTGGTTGATTCAAAATTTCTTGATCTTTTTGGCGGAACAGGGGCTGTGGGTATCGAGGCACTTTCACGTGGGGCATTCCACGCAGTTTTTCTTGATATAAACTACCGAGCTTACAAGGTCATTCATGAAAACCTCAAGACAACCGGATTGGAGCCTTATGGAACCGTTTTGAAGAAGGACGCTTTTGTCTTTCTCCGAGAAAAGCACGAAGAACGTTATGATTTTATTTATATCGCTCCCCCTCAGTACAAAGACCTGTGGTTGAAAGCAATGCTTGCATTAGATGAAAACCCTAACTTGGCTGAAAACAGCGGGATTGTCATTGTCCAAATTCATCCAAAAGAGTTCAGGGATAATGTGGATTATACAAATTTCAGAATGTATGACAAGCGAGACTACGGGGATACAATCCTCCTTTTCTACGAACGCGTTTTAAATAAGTGAGATTCTCAATTTACCCTCTTGATCGTAGCTATATTTCCCAATAATAACCGGACTATCGGGTTGGTGGGCAGCTACTAAAGGAATTAATCTTGGTAAATCTTCCACCAGCCTAAGATTTTCAATGGCATCCAACGGGATCCAGGTCAATTCCCCCTCTGATGAGGAGATGATCACTTCATCCTGATAGGTACCCCGAAAGATAAAAAGAGACACACCAGTTTCAGGGGTGACATCCACCATAATCTGCCCACAGAATTGCAACGGGCAATTAATTATCCCTGTTTCCTCCTGAAGTTCTCTCGCAGCAGCCTCTTGAATATTCTCACCGACTTCAATATGACCGCCAATCCCATTATACAGACCGGACCACAAACGCTTGTTAGATGATCCCTTAATCAACAACACGCGGTTTGTTGAATCAAACAGAAAAACCAGCGTACGAGGAACCACCTTATATCGATTCGTGTGTATCTTTTGATCATCTGCCGGCATATCATTTCCGAAAATAAAAAAGCCCGTGAAAGTCCTTCTCACGGGCTGTAATAGAAAACTTAAGTTAAAAACATAGGCACGCCAAGAAAATCCTTGACTTTAGGCTTGTAATTTTCTTTATCGTAATACGCCTCAACGTCTACATGCTTTTTGCCCGTTAAAACAATTTCAATCGGAACAGTCGTGTAGCGGCCACCTTGTAATGCCACCAACTTACCATATTCTTCGCGTTGAATAAGTTGCATTGCCAGGTTGCCAAAGGACATGGCAACCATCCGATCCAGCGAATCAGGTGCACCAGAACGCATGATGTAAGCAAATTTCTGATACATGATATGCTGATTGGTGATTCTCTCGATTTGATCAGCCATTATTTCACCAATCCCACCCAGTTTCCGATGCCCATAAGCATCAGCTGGCCCTGATTCAATGATTTCTCCACCCTCGATTATCGCCCCTTCAGAGACGGTGACGATCGCATAATTTGATGGATTATTGCGTTTGTCCTCTAATAAAAAGTTCGCAAGTTTCTCAATATTAAAGGGAACTTCTGAAATAATTGCCCGGTCAACATAAGCTAAATAAGCGCTGATCAAGCTTGTTTCTCCTGAATTGCGACCAAATAATTCAAAAACGCCAATACGCTCATGCGAACCGACCGAAGTCCGCAATTGGGTGATCAAGTCCACAGAATTGGTCACAGCTGTGGAAAATCCAATACAATAATCAGTGCCAAACACGTCATTATCCATTGTCTTAGGAAGGGCAACGATGGGAAATCCCTCACGATTCAAGCGCACAGCATAGCTCAGTGTATCATCGCCGCCGATGGCGACGAGCACATCGATACCCAAATGATCAAGTACCCTCAAAATATGATCGGTGTAATCCATCGTCCCCGTTTCGTCAATTTGCTTTCCGAGTAATGAATCTTTCAGAAAGACTGGAATATCGCTCACGCGAACCTTCTGGGGATTTGTCCGGGAAGTGTGTAAGAAAGTCCCGCCTGTCCGGTCAATTTGCCTGACATCATTACGTCCCAGATTTCTGATGTAATAATCGTGCATTGAGGGTTCATCCAGGTTATACCACAACAATCCACCCCATCCACGCCGAATACCAAGAACATCATATCCTGCATCAAGCGCATTCAGAACGACTTCCTTCATCGCGGGATTCAAACCAGGGACATCACCGCCCCCCGTCAAAACACCAATGCGTTTTTTCATCGTTACGCCTCCTTCAATGATTAATCCTTAATAAATAGTCTGTATTCTCAAGTTCTAATT
>CAZWDG010000269.1:0-3277 GCA_964633075.1 uncultured Candidatus Brevefilum sp. | reverse complement strand
GGTGTTGGTCATCGATAAGCCGGTTGGCATGACCTCACATGATGTCGTCCAAATTGTACGTCAGGGGACAGGTATCAGGCGGGCTGGCCATACAGGTACTTTGGATCCTCGTGCTTCGGGCGTTTTGGTGGTCCTGGTGGGACCAGCAGTCCGGTTAAGTGAGTATATTTCCGCTTCAGATAAGCGCTATCAGGCAATCATTCGTTTGGGTGAGAGCACCGATACTTTTGATGGTGATGGTGAGATCACAAGGCGATCACCTGTTGATATCACCCAAGAGCAAATTGAAGAAGCCTTGACTCAATTTGAGGGCACAGTTGAACAGGTGCCGCCAGCCTATTCGGCCAAGAAAATCAACGGTCAAAAGGCTTATGAACTGGCGCGCGCTGGTGAAGAGGTGGAGTTGGAACCCAAGGAAATTGATGTCTACCATCTCGAATTGCTGGAGTGGGATTCCCCAGAAGCGATCATTGATGTCTATTGTTCATCGGGCACCTATGTTCGGGCATTGGCGAATGACTTAGGGGAAGTTCTGGGGTGTGGCGGGCACTTGGTTGGTTTACGCCGCACGAAGAGTGGAGAATTTGCTCTGCGCGACGCGATCCCACTGCGAAGACTTCAGGAAGCGTTCGAAGATGGAGATTGGTATAAATACCTCATCCCAGCAGCGGAAGCTTTAGGTGATTGGCCATCTCGAGAATTGACCTTTGAGGAGGTTGATCTTATACGGCATGGTCATCGTATCCCTGTTGAGGAAGCACCAGAGAACCCAGATCATTGGGTACGAGCGGTCAGTCAGCAAGGAGAATTGGTGGCACTGCTCGAGTTTATCCCTGAGCTAATGGAATGGCAACCAAGGAAGGTGTTCTTTTCATAAGTTGCGGAGGTTCGGTTTTCTGAGAACAAGACGCCCTTTCTTCGATCGTTGAGGGAGGGGCGATTTTTATGACACAAAGATCCAGTAATGATTAATTTCGAAGCTTTACTCGGGACAAAAATACTAAATTTTTTTGATCTAGAGCCTCTACCCATTGAAAACGCGATCATAACCGTTGGGAATTTTGACGGTGTTCATCTTGGGCATCAAGCCATCATCCACCACATGCTCCAAAAAGCGAGTACAGAGAAAGCTCCTGTGATCGTGGTCACATTCTTTCCTGATCCCGCCGATTTCTTCAATTCACGATCAGAATACTTTTATTTATCGACTCCAGTAGAAAAGGAAACAATCCTATTTGACCTGGGGGTTGATTCAGTGGTCACATTTGATTTTAACAAGGATTTCTCAAGTCTTACCCCCCGGGCATTTCTGCAAGGATTGAAGCAAAAACTTGGTTTGAGCGCTCTGGTTATCGGTCGGGATTTTGCGTTGGGGAAGAACAGGCAGGGGACCTTATCGGAGATTACAGCGCTGGGAGATGATTTATCTTTCAGCGTCGAAACGATTAAGCCTATCAATTATAAGCGTCGGGAGATTTCTTCAACGAATATCCGCCAACACCTGGATGAAGGGGATGTGGCCTGTGCAGCGAAGATGTTAGGGCGTTATTATGCGATCTCTGGTATGGTCACACATGGCTCTGATCGTGGTTCCCGAATCGGTTTGCCAACGGCGAATATTTCACATTGGCCCAGGAAAAAATTACCGGCGATAGGCGTTTATGTGACGCGCGTGATTTTGCATGAAAAGACTTATCTGGGCATTACGAATGTTGGTTGTCGCCCCACCTTTGAAGACCAGGATCAACCCAATGTCGAAACGCATATCTTGGATTTTGATGGTAACATCTATGGGGAGCAACTCACATTGCAGTTCCTCCAAAGAATCAGAGATGAGCAGAAATTTGATAATCCGGATGCTTTTATTGCTCAAATAGAACGAGATAAGGTTTTTGCCAGGAAGATCTTTGACCATGACGCGACCTAGACGCATTTATCTTCTCAGCTCACAAGAAATCAAACCCGAAACAATTGCGGTCACATTTGCCAAAACATCACGTTCCCCAAAGCCCTTTGATGAGATTGCTGCGGAGCTGACCGATGAGGGGTCAGCCCGATTTCATGAAAAATGGGTGGTTGGATATGGGCATGCGTCAGTGGCAGAGCACGCTGTATTGCATATCGCCCTGGAGAATGTCTCTCGCCTTGCCATCGAAACAATCGAAGGCAACCGCCTGGCTTCTTACACTGAGAAATCTACACGTTACCAGCAATGGGATTCAGATGCCTTCTATCTTCCCGAAGAACTTCAAGATCATCCCTTGAAAGAAGCTTATTTGGATACATGCCGAAGGCTTTTCAGCACTTATCAGGCATGCATCCCGAAGGTTATAACCTGGTTGAGGAATATCGTTCCTCAAAAAGCAGCAGAATCACAGCAAGCCTATGAACGCAGGCTTCATCCAATGGCGGTGGATGTCTGTCGCTTCCTGTTGCCGGCATCTTCTTTGTCAAATGTGGGCATGACGATCAATGCGCGTGCGCTTGAGTATGCCATCTGTAAAATGCTCAGCTCTCCATTGGTGGAAGTTCGGGATATTGGGGAAGGTCTGCGTGATGTCTGCCAAAATGAGGTGCCAACCTTGATCAAATATGCCAACTGTAATGCCTATTTTATGGCAACTCGTGAAAAAATGGGTCAAATATCAAAGGGGATCACAAAAAACAGCTCATTGGAAGATTTTTCCTTGATTTCCTGGGACGAGGATGGCGAGGACAAGGTCTTGGCAGCTGTCCTGTTCCGGTTTGGTCAATCCCAAGAGTATCAAGTTTGCCTGGCGTTCGTTAAAGGGTTATCGCCTGTAGAAAAGTGGAATCTGGCACATGATTTGATGGCGGAGCGAGGACCATTTGACCAGCCTTTAAGGGAATTGGAGTATGCACAGATGACCTTCGAGGTCGTGATGGATCAGGGGGCTTATTTTGAATTCAAGCGCCATCGGATGATGACCCAAACGGTTCAGCCACTCACCACTGAACTCGGTTTTGCGCTGCCCAAGGCGATCAGGGATTCGGGTTGTGAGGAAGCCTACCTGGATGTGATGCAACAAGCAATGGCACGGTACCACCAAATTGCATTGTGGAATCGAGATGTGGCGGGGTATCTCATCCCCAACGGATGTAATCGCCGGGTGTTATTCACGATGAATTTACGAGAAGCTTTCAACTTCAGTCGGCTGCGTGCAGCTGAAAACGCCCATTTTTCCATCCGACGAGTGGCTTACAAAATCGTAGAAACAATCCAACAGGTTTACCCGTTATTGGGTCAATATATTGA
>CAZWDG010000268.1:0-3289 GCA_964633075.1 uncultured Candidatus Brevefilum sp. | reverse complement strand
CACCAGCATGTCTGGTGCGATCAAAGGAGGTGGGCGGAAACAGTGTGCGATATCAATGGTCGAAAAGCGACCCACCCCTTGCCTCCTACCTAAAGGCAGGGGAAAAAGCACAGGGTCAGGAGACCCTGTGCGATCAAAGTATATTTCACCGATCGTGCTGGTGTCTTCACCAGCACACCAGGTGCGATCAAATAAAAGAAGGAAGATAGCGAGATATCAATCGTCGAAAATCGCTCCCCTCCTGCCTCCTCTCTAAAGGTAGGGGAATCGCGCAGGTGAGGAGATATGATGCTAAAAACTAACCTAAAAAGGTTTTCAAATTTCATTTAATTACATCACTCATAAAAGGCTATGCTATAATTGATTATCATCACTGCTATGCTCGATTCATCTAAATAAAGGTGCATCTGTGAACGACCTCCTCAATCCCTACATTGCCGGGGCACCGGTCGTTGAGACCAGTATGTTCTTCGGACGCGAGGATGTCTTCACCTGGATTGAAAACAGCCTCACCGGTAAATTCGTTGGCCATATCCTTGTTTTACATGGGCAGCGCCGGGTCGGCAAGACCTCGGTCCTCAAACAAATACCTAATTTCCTCCCTCCAGCTTACATCCAGGTTTTTTTTGACCTGCAAGGGCACACCAACACGACCCTTGACCGTTTCCTGTGGTGGATGGCTTCTGAGATTGTCCGCACTGTAAATAAACAATTAGGCTCCGACTTGCCTAAGCCAATTCGGGATCAATTCCTGGATTCAGAAGCTTTTTTCATCGAATTCATCCCCAGTTTACAGTCAATCCTTGGAAAACACACCCTCCTTTTGACCTTTGACGAATTTGACACGCTGGATCGCCCTGACATCCAGGAAAGCTTAGCTCGCCCCCTGATCAGTTTTTTGCGACGCCTTTTTGATATTGATCAATTGGAGTTTATCTTTTCGATTGGATCTTCCGGCAATAAATTAGAGAACATGCAGGCGGCTTACACGGATTTCTTTAAATCTGCCTTGTATCGAAAGGTCAGCTTCCTGACTAAAGACGAGTGTTATAACCTGATCACCAGACCAGTCAAAGATGTGATCACCTACCAACCTGATGCCATTAAACGCATCACCGAGATCACCTCTGGACATCCTTACTTCACCCAGCTGACCTGTCATGAACTGTTTTCCCGCTGTCAAAAAACGGGAGAACGGATTATCAAAGCTGAGGACGTTGAAGCTATTCTGGATGATGTGATTGAGCGCGGCACGGTCAACCTCAAATTCGTGTGGGATGAAGCCTCTAATTTGGAGAAATGGATCCTGGCTGCATTAGGGAAAACAGAAGGCCTGTCACAAAAGGAACTCAGTGTTATTCTTAAATCCCAGGGGGTACGTTTCGTTGACTCAGATCTCAATTCAGCCGTCCTCCATCTACAGGATAAGGATGTGTTGACCCAGGACAACCACCTGGTGATTCAACTGATGAAACTCTGGCTGGGACTCAACCGTCCCATGGATCGTGTGCGGGAAGAGCTGATCCAGACCAATCCCATTGCAGATCGCTATATCGAAATTGGAGATGAATATCGCGACCGTGCGCAGTGGGAGGAGGCACTCAACAGTTACCAGCAGGCATTATCTGTTCAGGCCAATAACCTGACTGCACTGGTGAATATTGGCGCTATTCAACTAGAACAAGAGAAATACCAACAAGCTGTCGTCTCATTTGAAAAAGTACTCCAGGTGGATAATGAACACGTTGCCGCCCGACAGAGCTACTGCCGGGCGCAACTGGCTTTGGGCGATCAGGCTCGAAAGCGAGGTGCGACAGGAGAGGCCATTGAGGCTTACCAGGCGGTTCTCAACCTGACACCGGTGCACAGTGAGGCGCGCCGAAATCTGGCAGAGATTTATCGTGAACAGGCTGAGGCATCCCTCTCCTCTGGGGATGATCAGCAAGCCTTAGCGCTAATGCACCTGGCAATAGAGATGATGCCAGAGGATGACTCTTTAAAAACACGTTATCAGGCGATCGTCGATTCAAGGAAAGCAACACTGGTCAAATCCTGGTTGGATAAAGCTGATCGTGCGCTTAAAAGGAAACGCTGGGATGAAGCCTCACAAATGGCAGAGGAAGCCCTCAAGGTGGATCCCCAAGACCGTGATTTGCAGAGACGTGTAGCGGAGATCAAAGATGCCCCTCGCCAGGAAAAACTCAGAGCCTATAAGCTGGAAGCAGAAACTGCCATCACCAAAGGAGATTACCAGAAGGCAATCGCAGCCTTGGAAACAGCTGTCCTTTTGGCGCCTGAAGACGCCCAACTGGCCAATTGGCTGGTATCCATTCGCTCTGATTCGCAGCACGCCCAGCTCAGCATGTTCCTGAACCAGGCGCAGCAAGCTGAATCTGCTGGCAATTGGGAGGCAGCGATCGCTGCCTGGGAATCAGCCCTCAAACTCGAACCGCAAAATCAGGAACTCAGCCAGGGGTTGGGTAAAGCAAAAACAGCCCAACATCAGGTGCGCCTGCAGGAGCTGCGGGAAGAAGTAGCACAAGCTAAGACGGGAAAACGTTGGGATGATGCGATTACTGCTGCCCAGGCACTGCTCAAACTCGAACCGGATAATCAAAAAATTCAAGTCGAATTAGATAGCTTAGAGATAGCAAAGCGCCAAGCAAAACTGGATGGCTTGCTCACCCAGGGGGAAGAAGCCGCACGGATAGAAAAATGGACGGAGGCGATCAATGCCTGGGATGCTTATCTGAAGGAAGTCCCTGAGGCGGCTGAAAAACTGGCTGACCGGTTATCCCACGCCCGTCAATATGCCCAGTTGAGCGCGGATTATGAGGAAGCCCAGGAGTGTCTGCGTAAAAAGCAATACAACCGGGCTATCAGCAAACTGCAGGGCATCATCGCCCAGGATCCCACCTATAAAGCCACCTCACGGCTACTGGTGGAGGCGGTCGAAGCCAGCAAGCAGCGAAAACCGATTTGGAAGCAGCCCTGGTTGTATGGTGTTATCGGAATAGTTCTATTCGTCAGCGTAGGCATCCTCTTCAATCGGCAGATCATGACGATATTCTCGCGGGAACCTGGTCAGACTCAGTCAAATATTAGTGAAGCTGAAAACCCTGTTGAAAATGGCACAGCCACACAGCAAACACCCCCCCAGCCCGAAAATGCTACGGGTATGACGATGGCAACAGCCTTTACCCAGCCGATCTTGGATTATATATCAAAAGTTCAACCTGATTTCACTGAAGATTTTTCTGTGGAACAACCTTACTGGGATGACATCCTC
>CAZWDG010000267.1:0-3294 GCA_964633075.1 uncultured Candidatus Brevefilum sp. | reverse complement strand
TTCCATTCCGCCTGCACTTCGCGGCTCTCCACCGCGCCGGGCGAGAGGATGATCAACATGGCAACACACCTGTCGAGGGCATCCTCAATGGCTGCCCGCCAGCCCAGCAAGTTGGATTTCCGCGCCCCGCGGATATTATCCACATCGCGCCAGGTCTCCACGCCCTGCGCTTGCAGGTCCCCCACCAATCGGTCGGCAAAGGCTTTCTCTTCCCGGCTATAACAGATGAAGACCGCCTGTCCGATCGCCTTGTGCACTTCCTGGTGAGTATCGACTTTCTTCATGATCAACCCTTCAGAGACCTGATTGGGGAATCCGCTTAATACCGGCCAGTACTTCTTTTTAAAGAGCGGTAGAAATCCGCTTATGAAGGCCATCTCATCATGACCGCTGGCTGTCAACCAATCGGTCACCGCTACCTCGGTTTCTTCTTCCCCAAAGGGGGCATAAATTTCACGTTCAATCCAGCGTTCCAGGCTGGGCGAGAGGATGCGATAAATACCTTGGGCTTTATCCTCTTTAAGCAAGCCGCGCTTGAGTAACTCAGGGATATCCAGGTGGGAGCGGGGGTGAACATCCGCCAGGTTCTCCAGTGTGGGCAGGCGTTCGGATGTGGGCTCCTGGTGACCAGCGGTGATCGCCGCCAGCAGTGTGATCTTTTCGCTCTCATTACAGCGACTCCACATATAACTGTAATGGGCGTCTGCCTGGGCGTCAAAAGCGTTGGTCACATCCTTAATCAGCCCCTCGTTCGCCAGTCCACGCATTTTAGCATCAAACAGGTAATGACCAGCCATTTGGGTGAAAAAGGGGTACCCACCGCCTAACGAAAGTATCAATTCAGCTTCATTATCTGAAAACGTGATTTCGCTCCCTGCCAGGTAGCGCTGGAGCAATTCCCCCACCTCTACCTGGCTGAAGGGCCGCAGGACGATGCTGGCAAAGATATTAAAGAAGGGTGAGCCCTTCAACTCTTCCGAATGGCACAGGTCCACCAGCTCGCGGCGGGTGGCGGTCACCAGGGGCAGGTTGTGATGGATCGCCAGGGCGCGCAACCCCCCGAAAAAATCCGAGCCGAAGTTCGGATTTTGAGTGACATATTCGAACTCATCCAGCAGTAGCACCACCGTCAGCCCGTCATCGGCGATGATCGTGAACAGGTCCTCCAGGTCAAACAGGTCAAAGGCCCCCTGCGCCCGGATGTCTTTGATCGCCGGAACCAGTGCAGGATTGCAGATGGCGCGCTCAATCTTCTGCAAAACGCGCCCCCAGAAGCGGGCCGGGGTGATATCCGCCAGACCTTGAAAGTCCATGTACACCAGGCAGAATTCATCCGGCGGCAAGCCCAACATGGCCGCGTTTTCCCCATTTTCCAGGTATTTGAGCAACGATGTCTTGCCGATGCGCCGTTCACCGACGATGGCCGTGCTCTCATGGGCACTGGAACGAAGGCGGTTGACGATTTGCTGCAAATCCGATCCCCGCCCAATAAACCGGATTGGGTCATGGACCGGATTGCCAAAGGTAAAGGGGTTGGAGGTCATTGTGTTTTTTCTCTTTGTTAAAACTCAATTGGATGGCAAATCAAATTTTGAGATATTCCATGCCTTAAAATTATCAAAGATTCCATAGCTATCAACTGTCCATCCCGTTAATATTATCTCAGGGAAATCACCACGGTACAACCTCCAAGCGTCCTCTTCATAAAATGCAACAGGATCCCCGTTGATCAGAAATGCCATTTGAGACCCTTTGATAATCACTTGCAAGTGGTATGGCACAGGCGTTAGAATAGGTCCACTAGTGGAATATGTTTCACCTGCATTAACAGACAGCGTCCACCGTTTGTCCGAATAAACATCAAACGAGATTCCTACATCACTGCCATTAGTAAAACCAAATCCAGAAGGGCCGCTACCAAACGGACTTACATCAACCTCTACCGCATAATCATAGAAAGTAATATATTGATTTTTATAACTACCAGAAATTCGAATTTGATTATTTACAATTTCCTTTGAATAACCACTCCCAGTAGCAATCCAAGCCCCTGTATCAGCGCTGAAATCATCTTCCACATCCGGTGGACGGTCAGCAATATACGCCTGGATCGGCTCGGCAAAATCCGTCACCCAGGCCGGCTCTGCAGCGCTGGTTTCCGTTTCCTCTTCAGGTGTAAATTCTAATTCAACGCCATCCAGGTTCCAGAAGCGGATACTGTCAAAGTGCAGGCTGTCTTCACCAAGGTTCTTGTCATCCCCTTCCCCATAATTCATCGAGAAAAACATCCCATTTCCCTGAACGGTGGCATTTTCTGAATAGTAGATCAGGTCATCATCCAGGCTGATGGCCAGGGTTTGCCCATAAGAGAAGACCATTACAGTATAAATCCGGTCAATTTCTAGGCTGCCCAGGCTGCCATTCTTTAAGTATTGTTCAAAATTGGATAGTTCTTTGCTCATACGGAAATTTCCGTCAAGATCATCAATGGCAAACTGATAAGGTAAACCATCTTCAGTCCATCTGAAGGTTAAAGATAGATGGTCAAAGGCGACTTGGGGCGAGAATTGATATTCCAGGATAAAATTGCCACTTGTTTCAAAATCAGGATGGTTGAGGACTAAATTTTTCCTATCGGTTGCAGGGATCCTCAACCGGTTGTCTTGGATCAGATCCGCGATGAACATTGGCTGTTCATCCCCCCAGCCCAAGTACCACAGATCACTTACATTAGAAAAATCATCCTCAAAGGTGGGCTCACTGGTTTCCATATAAGCCTGCAGGCCCTGGTAGAAGGGGGATTGGATCACGTCCCGGGGATCATAAACCGTTGGTGCTTCAATCTCGCTCAGGTCCCAGATTCTGACATTATCAAATCCGCAGGTGGTCGACTGTGCGGTGTACGACTGTGTATAGAGGCCATGGTACGTATACATAACCGATCCATTCGGGTTAATGGCGGTATAAGCCAGGTTGCCGTCAATAATTACCGCCAGGCGGTCCTGGATGGCAATCATCATCATTTGATGTTGAGATGAAGTTTCAAAATTACTCTGGGCAATTATAGGGTGATCGTTATTTTGATGCCGATAGACATAATTCCAGAATGTTCCCTCTCCATTAAAACTTAAGCCCCCAGTCCGGAATTCGGTCGCGCCGCTTTCATACCCATTATCAAAAAAGTAGCCGCAACTATAACTTTCATCATCTCTTTCTTCAACAAGGATGTCAAATTGCACCGCAAAATTCTCAGCAGTGAGGTCTGAAAACCGCACAGCCTGATGGTCACCGGAG